>JBDHSS010000080.1:0-10824 GCA_039808205.1 Paracoccaceae bacterium
CTCGGAAACGTGCGGCCCTCGGCGCGGACGAGCGTGAAGGACCGGCCTCCTGCCTCGAGCGGCCGGAGACCCCACGGTAGCTCGACCATCTCGACGCCGCCACCGTCCCGGCGCACGATGACGCGGCGCTGACCGCGCGATGCAACGGAATCGAAGGCCCTTGCGTCCATGGCGGTGCGAACATAGCAAGAACGCGATCGCGTGACAACAACGGCCGCTGCGGAGGGTTCATGTGCAACGACTTGTCTGATTGCAGACCTGTCGTAAAGTGCGCACCAAGCATACCGCCCGCAGCAGGGTTGACGGTCGGGTGTCGGTCTGAAGCCATCAGCGTTGCTCCAGATCGCCATGAGTACGGGGGCCGCAGCCCCCGTACCATTTTCGCTGCGGACAGGCGACGCGTGATACTGTCAGCCAGCAGCCAGTCCGGTGAGCTTCGCGACGAGCAGGCCGCTGATCATCAGGATCGCCAGGAAGCCGATGCCGCCGAAGAGGTTCTGCCACCAGCGGTTGCGAAGGTCTCCCATCAACCGGTTGTTGGCGATGACGAGCAGCATCGCGCCGAGGAAGGGGGCGACCAGCACGGTCATCGCCTGGGCGAAGATGATGAGCTGGACGCGGGAGCCGGGTACCACCGCGACCGCGAGGAGGCCGAAGCCGAGGACGCAGGCGACCAGGAGCTTCGAGCGCAACCCGTCGAAACCGCCGCCCGCGCCGAGACCGTCGGCCAGCAGCGTTCCACCGGCGGTGGCGTTGGCGAGCATCGAGGAGAAGGCGGCGCCGAAGAAGCCGACAACGAAGATCGTCGAGCCCACCTTGCCCGCCAGCGGCTCGAAGACGTTGGCGAGCTGCACCAGGGTCGTGACCTTCTCGCCGGTGTGGCCGAGGACCGCGGCGGCGACCATGATGACCAGGCACGTCATGATGCCCGGAGCGACGATGCCCGGAATGGTGTCGGTGATCGTCGCGTCGCGGTACTGGTCGCGCCGGATGCCGCGCTCGCGGGTGGCGTAGCTGGTGAAGAAGGCGGCGTTGATCGAGAAGTTGGTGCCGACGAGCGCGATGATGAGGAGCTCTGCGCCCGGCGGAAAGCTCGGGATCATGCCGGTGGCGCCGGCGCCCCAGTCAGGCCCTGCGAGGAAGGCGCTGGCCACGAAGCCGGCGGCCATCGTCGCGACGAGCACGAGCAGTATGCGCTCGACCGCGGTGTAGACGTTGCGCATCAAGAGGACGAAAGCGACGCCGACGGTGCAGACCGCCGTCCAGAACAGCGCCGATCCCCCGAACAGCATCGAGAGCGCCAGCCCCGAGCCGGCAGCGTTGCCGACCGAGAAGCAGAGGGTGATGAAGAAGACGCTGAGGCCCGCGATCACGCCGAACGGCTTGCCGAGGATCTGCTTGATCGTCGCGATCATCGTGCCGGGCGCGGCGATGCCGATCCGCACGCTCATGTCGGTGAAGAAGATCATCAGGACCGTCGAGACCGCGATGACCCAGACGAGCGCATAGCCGTAGGCGCTGCCCGCCTCGACCGCCGAGGTCAGGTTGCCGGGCCCGAACTGCCAGGCGCCGGCGATGAACGCCGGGCCGATCAGCGCCAGCTTCTGGGCCCAGGTCGTGGATGAAGGAGCCTTCGCCGTGCGCATCTCGGGCGCCGTTATCGCAGGCTCGGTGTGCTTGTGCATGTCGAATTCCTCCTGCGCCGCGCCGATCCGTCCGGATCGCGGCGATTGCTTGTTGTCTTGTTCGGGAAGTGCGTCGCGGGCGGCACGGAGCCGCCGGAGGCATCGGCCGGGGTGCTGGGACGCGCCCCGGCCGAAAGGATCAGGCGGCGACCTTCTCGCCGACGAAGGTGAGGCCGGAGGCCTTGACGGCGGCGCGGATCTCCTCGTCCGCCTCGTCACCGAGGGGCTTCAGCGGCTCGCGGACGTTGACGTTGTCGACGAGGCCGCGGGCGCGCAGCGCGTGCTTGAGCGCGACCGAGCCCTCCATGTGCGAACCGCGGTGGTAGACAGCACGGGTGATCGGCAGCAGCTGCTCGTGGTACTTGCGCGCGAGAGTGTAGTCCTGCGCCTTTCCGGCCGCGAGATACTCGAGGAGCAGCTCCGGTGCCATGTTGCCGTAGCCGACCAGCAGGCCGTCGATGTCGAACATCGTCGGCAGCAGCCACTCGTCGTGGCAGGACATCACCGCGACCTCGGGGAACTGCCGCTTGATCTCGGGGATCTCGTTGTACCACCGCTTCATGTCGCGCACGCCGTTCTTGGTCGCGGTGACACCCTCGATGGCGCAGATGTCGAGCTGGGTCTGCAGGTCGTAGCTGGCTTTGGTCGCGTTCGGGTACTGGAACAGGATGCACTCGAGACCGGACTGAGCGATCGCCTCGTAGCGGGTCTGCGGCGCGCCCTTCTGGTAGCCGAAGCGCAGCCAGCCGTGGTTCGGGTAGACGAGCGCGGCGGAGGCGCCGGCCTCCTTCTTCTCCTTGGCCTCCTCGTAGGCGACGCGGGTGCCCTCGCCGGTGATGCCGGCGACCACCGGCAGGGGCGTGGCGTCCTTGTAGACCCGGATCAGCTCGAGCTGCTCGTCGTGGGTGAGGAAGGTACCCTCGCCGGCGTGGCCGAGGATGACGAGGCTCTTCACGCCGTCGATCGAGGCGAGCCACTTCGCGAGCTTGGAGTTCGCGTCGTAGTCGACGTCGCCGTTGTCCTTGAAGAGCGTCACGGGAGCGGGGTTCAGGCCCTTCCAGTCGATTGCCATAGTCTCTTCCTTCCCTTGAGGAGCGTTGCCGGGATCGTTCCCAATGTTGCCCGGCCCGATGCCCTCATGCTATAAGGATCGTTGTCGGGAACGTTCCCATCACTACGGGCGAATCACCCCCAGGTCAAGCCTGAAATGCGCGTCGTGCATGGGGACCGCCAAGAAAGAAGGAGCAGGCCGTGGTGCAGGACCGTGATCAGCCGGGCCGGGTGACGATCCACGATGTCGCCGCGGCGGCCGGCGTCTCGAAGTCGACCGTGTCGCGCATCCTCGACGAGCGCCTGCCCCGTTCGGAGAGCGAAACGGCCAGGCGGGTACGCCAGGTTGCGGCCGATCTCGGCTACATGCGCGACGTCGCGGCCGCGAGCCTTCGGCGCGGCAGGTCATTGACGGTCGGCGTGGTGGTGCCGCGGCTGACCGACACCGTAATGGCAATGCTGTATGAGGCGGTGGCGCATGCCTGCGCACGCGCCGGACAGTTCGCGATCGTCGCGACCACCGACGATGAGCCGGAGGCCGACCGCGCAGCGGCCCAGACGCTGCTGCAGCGGGGCGTGGATGGCCTGATCCTCAGCACCGCTCGCGAGGGGGACGATTTCCCCGACGAGCTCGCAGCGCGGGGCGTTCCCTTTGTTCTGGCGCTGCGCACCGACGGGAAGAGCCTGTCGTCGGTCGCGGACGATCGGCTCGGAGGCTATCTCGCCACGCGGCACCTGCTCGACCTCGGACATCGGCGCATCGGCCTGATCTCCGGGCCCGCCTATGCCTCGTCCAATGCTGGCCGCGTCGCAGGCTACCGCGAGGCAATGGACGAGGCCGGAGCGGCGATCGATCCGGCCTGGATCACCGGCGACAGCTTCTCGATCGACGCCGGGGTCGAGGCGGCCGCGACTTTGATGGGCTTGCGCGAGCCGCCGACCGCCATCTTTGCGGTGAACGACAACACCGCGATCGGCGCCATGTCGACGCTGCGGCGGCTCGGCCTCGACATTCCCGGCGACGTCTCGCTGGTCGGCTACAACGACATCCCGATCGTCAGTCGTCTCGGAACGCCGATGACCACCGTCCGCGTGCCCTTCGACCAAATCGCTTCGGCCGCACTCGATCTGCTGAGCCACGACCCCAAGGGGTCGCCGCGGATGCGAGTCGCGACGCCAACCCTTATTCCTCGCCGTTCCACGGCCGCGCCCGCGCATAGACCATGAGGCTTCGAACGTCAGCTTCGGTGCTGATCGGGGGGGCACCGCTGAGGTCGGTCCGCGCGAGGTTCGCTCTTGTCTACGAGGTCGACACGGAGCCGCCTCAGGATGATGGTCCGAAGATCGGGAGCTGCAATCTATCGGCGTGCTCGTTGCTGGCACGATCCTTACAGCGCATCGAGCCGGCCCTCGCGGGACCGCCGACGGCTCAACTCATGATCTGCGAGGTCATGCGTCAGGCCGCCGCAGCCGTGGGTCCCCATTCATAGGTGGTCCCGTCCTGCCGACAGCGACGACCGCCCGGCGCATCCCACAACGCTTCGCGACAGCCACGCCCCAAGCCTTCAGCTTGCTCCACCTCTGCGATCGGGTAAGCAAGGCGAGCCCCGCCTGGTACAGACCTTCCCGCGTATTCGCGTCCCCCATCTGGGAGATCGATCCATTCCTGTCTGTCTCACCTGAAGCGTACTTTCTGGGCGTCGGCCCGAGGGGGGCGCCAACGTCGCGAGACCGTCGAAACCTCTTCGGGTTGTCGAACGTCACGGCGGCGACCGCGCCGACGCTGGGAATAGTCATCAATCACCGACAGACCTCATCCTCGCGCACGGTGCGAAGAAGCTGGCGATGCAGGATGGCATACTGTTCCCGCATCGCCGAGCGAACGCGCAGGAGAGGCTCGACGAGGTCGGCGAGGTTCGAAGCGCCCACGATCGCCTGACGTACCCGCGCCTCGAAGGTAGCGTGGCTGATGCGGCCGGACACCTTGATGCCGAAGACCCGCAAGGTGCCACGGATTGCGTTGTCGATGTCGATCTGCTTGTCGAGCAGGGTCTTGCGGTTGGTCAGGAGCATGCTGAGGATCTGCGCCGCGAGGACATCCGGATCACCGATCCGGCGCCGATCGTCCGGACGATCGACGGCGTCCGCGGCGAAGGCGACCTGGTGCAGCGACGCTGGAGCTGGCCCGGACCGAACGGACGGCCAGTCTACAATTTCCGCTCCGACGGCCGGGCGTTCGCCTCGAACCGCTGCCTTGTCGTCGCGGACGGCTTCTACGAGTTCACCGACCAGAAGCCGGGGAAGAGACTCACGGACAAATGGTTGCTCATCAAGAAGGACGAGCCGCTCTTCTGCATTGCCGGCATCTGGCGCGACACGCCGGACGTGGGTGAAGCCTTCACGATGCTGACCATGCCGCCAGGTCCAGACATCGCCCCCTATCACGATCGGCAGGTTGTCATCCTCGAGCGAGAGACCTGGGCCGACTGGCTCGATCCGTCGGTGCCGGCGGCCTCCCTGATCCGGCCGCTGCCGGCCGGAACGCTGGCCGTGGAGCAGGTGGGATAGTGCGGTTCAGCGTTCCTCATGGCCATGCGTTTTCCGGCGGCCGCGTCATCGTCGATGACGACAGGACCACCGGACCGGAATGCCTGGTCGAGTTCGGCGACGGCATGACCGTCGTCGCGGAGTGGCGTCGCGCCGGCGACGCCATCGATCTTGGGGTTCCTGCGTATCGAACGGCGAAGGGCACGCAGATCGCGGCGCGCCGATGGCGGCTGGTTCAGCGCAAGGATGGGGTCTGGCGATTGGAACGGGCAAACGGGGATCCAGCCCTTTCCATGAATGTTGCCGAGATGACTTGGCCGGCAGCTCTGCGGCCGTGCTGCCTGATCTTGCTCCGCCTGATCGCAATGACCGGCCCGCCGACCGATGCGCGTGCGGCACCTGCGCCGGAGTTGACCATGGTCGCAATGCAAACTTGGCCGCAAACGAGATCCTGACCTATGCTCCTGCGTGAGCAAGGCCCCACCGCGGAGGTGCCGCAATGCAGCATCGTCACCTGAACCATCAGGACTTCACCCTCGCCGCCATCGACGACATCATCGGCAACGGCGGCCGGCGTGACTGGAGCATGCTCCGTCGCGCCGCTCTCGACAACCGAAACATCCTCAATGACGTGCTCAGGATCTGCGCAGCCAGCACCAACGAGCCCGTCGCCCAGCGGTACTACTTCTGGAAGCGCTATGCCGAAAGCCACCTTGCCTGACGCCTTGCCGGACTGGGATGCCGTGCTTTCCGCCGCCGCGCATCTCCAGCAGATCCTACCGGGCGCCGTGCTTGTCGGGGGCACGGCATCGGCGCTCTATGCCGGACATCGGATGTCGACGGATGCCGACCATGTGCTCGGCGATCTTCGCGCGCATTTTGACCGCGTGCTCGCGGAGATCGAGTCCGTCGCCGGCTGGACCACTGCGCGCGTCGCGCGGCCGGTCCAGATCCTCGGCAACCTGGATGGGATCGACACCGGCATCAGGCAGCTGATTCGCGCGACGCCGCTCGAAACGACGGATATGGAGATCGGCGGTCAGCGGATCACGCTTCCGACCGAGGCCGAAATCCTGCGCATCAAGGGCGCGCTTATCCTCAAGCGCAACGCCACCCGAGACTATCTCGACTTCGTGGCGCTGGCGGATCACTTCGGCGACGAGGCCTTCGTCGCGGCTCTTCGCAACCTCGATGAGCTCTATCCGCAGCCGAACGGCGCATCGGCCCTGCAGCAGCTGCAGATCCAGCTCTCACGCCCGAAGCCTTACGATCTCGACGCAACCCGCCTCGACGAGTACAAGGCGCTCACGCCGCGGTGGCACGACTGGAAGGCTGTCGAGGCCGTCGCCCTGCGCTGCGCGACCCTGATCTTCGACCGGATCATCGGCGCGGAAGACTGACGTTCGCATGTGAGCATTGCAGAGTGTTGTCGGTCGAAGATTTTTTCGACTTGCTCTGCACCTGATTCCCCGGCCCTCGGATCAGTCAAGCGCAGACGTTTGAATGAAAAGTTGGCTGCGGAGCGGCCAACCGAGATTGTCTCGCAACATTCATGGAAAGGGCTGGAACGGGGATGCGAATACGCTCTGATCTGAAGCGCAGGTAAAGCGCAACACGACCTGCCGACCTCGTCGAGCTCACCTTCGGGGAGGTCGCATCTCGTCAGTCCTCGTTCTCGCCCAGGCTCCTTTCGGCGAGCTCCCTGAAGGCGTCGGGCACAGAGCGCCGCCGATTCAGCGCGACAGCCGCATATCCTATCGCGTCGTGGCCGAAGCGCTCCCGAATGGCGTCCATCGCCCGATCGGCCGACCAGCGCGCGATCCCTTGCCGGGCGCCCGGCCGGCGCTGCTCGTCGGGCAGCCCGAGCGAGAGCTCGAGCTGGAGCTCGGGCTGCGTGCGGAGATGCGAGATGGAGATGGCGAGCAGCGTGATGATCCTCTCCTGCGGATGATCGGCGAGAGCGGCCCGGACCAGGTCCTCGGCGACCTCGGCCAGCATCGTCGTCGCCGAGATCGGCGCGTCGAGCGTGATCGACCGCGTGACCGCACGCATATCGGCGAAGCGGACGCGGGCGGTGACGGTTCGGCCGGCGAGCGCCTTGGCACGGAGCCGCGAGGCGACGCGATCGGCCAGATGACGCAGCGCGGGCGTGAAGACGGCCTCGACGGCGGGTTGCCGTCCGAGCGCGGACTGGGCGCCCGCGGAGCGCGCCCGGGTGTGGGTGCGGATCTCTCGCGGGTCGCGGTTCCAGGCAAGCGCGCCGAGCTTCGCGCCGGCAGCGTGACAGAGCAGCCGCTCGAGCGCGCGGCCCGGCATGGTGGCGAGCTGGCCGATGGTTCGGATGCCTTGGTCCGCGAGCCTGGCCTCGGTGACCGGACCGACGCCCCACATCAGGCCGACCGGCAGATCGTGAAGGAACTCGAGTTCGGTGGCGGGATCCACCACGACCAGGCCGTCCGGCTTGGCGACCTGCGAGGCGATCTTCGCCAGGTGCTTGGTCCGTGCCACGCCGATGGAGATCGGAAGTCCGAGCTCGGCCTGGACGCGCCGGCGGATCGTGGCGGCGATCTCGGCCGGGGCGCCGAAGAGATGCGTGCAGCCAGTGACGTCGGCGAAGGCCTCGTCGATCGAGATCCGCTCGACCAGAGGTGTGAAGTCGCCGAGGATGGCGATGGCCGCGTCGCCGAGACGCTGGTAGTCGCCGAAGTGTCCGCCGACGAAGACGAGCTGCGGGCAGAGCTCGCGCGCTTGGCGGCCGGACATGCCGCCGCGGACGCCGAACACCCTGGCTTCGTAGGAGGCCGCCAGCACCACGCCGCCGCCGACGGCGATCGGCTTGCCGCGAAGGCTCGGGTCGAGCAGCTGCTCGACCGAGGCGTAGAAGGCGTCGAGATCGGCATGGAGGATGGTGGCTTGCGTAGCCATGGCGTCACCGGAAGTCCCGGGTCTTCACCCTGATCTCGTCGATATGTCCGTAGGGATCGGCGAGGTCGCGCCCGCGGAACACCTTGGGTGGGCGATCGCGCTGGTCGGGACCGGATCCGCCCTCACGGACCTGGTCGCCGCGGCCATGCGGCAGCGGGAAGTCCCCCTCGCGGCCGCCGACGCTGGCGAGCTCGGCGGAGAGGTCGGTGAAGCGCCGGGCGACGAGATGGACGACCTCGCCCTCGCGCTGGATGCGGCCGCGCACGGCCAGCATGCTCGCGGACATGACGGTGCGGCGGTTCGCTTCGAAGACCTTCGGCCAGACCACCAGGTTGGCGATGCCGGTCTCGTCCTCGAGCGTGACGAACAGGACACCCTTGGCCGAGCCGGGCCGCTGGCGGACGAGCACGATGCCGGCGGCCTCGAGCCCGCGACCATCTCGCGATCCCATGACCTCGGCGCAGGTGACGATCCGGCGGCGCCGGAGGTCCGCGCGCAGGAAGGCGACCGGATGCCGCCGGAGCGACAGCCCGAGGTGGCGGTAATCGGCGACGACCTCGCCGCCGGCGGGCATCGCGCGGAGCGGAACGACGGGCTCCTCGGCCTCGGGCACGATCCGCGCCTCGCGCGCCGCGGCGGCCGCGAACAGCGGCAGGGGTTCGTCGGCCAGCCCTCGGATCGCCCAGAGCGCCTCGCGCCGGGCGAGGCCGAAGGCGGGCTGGAAGGCGTCGGCTTCGGCGAGCCGCACCAGCGCCGCCTGCGGCACGGCCGAGCGGCGCCAGAGGTCATCGACCGAGGCGAAGGGCGCGTCCGCGCGGGCCGCCACGATGGCGGCGGCATGGGCGTTGGCGAGGCCCTTCACCATGCGCATCCCGAGCCGCACCGCGAAGCGGCCGTTGTCGTCGGTCGGCTCGAGCGTGCAGTCCCAGCGCGAAGCGTTGGCGCAGGCCGGGCGCACCTCGACGCCATGCACCTCGGCGTCGCGCACGATCTGTGCGGGCGCGTAGAAGCCCATCGGCTGGCTGTTGAGCAAGGCCGCGCAGAACACGTCCGGGTGCCAGCATTTCAGCCAGGCCGAGGCGTAGGCGATCAGCGCGAAGGAGGCGGCGTGGCTCTCGGGGAAACCGTAGCTGCCGAAGCCCTCGAGCTGCCGGAAGGTCTTCTCGGCGAAGTCGCGCTCGTAGCCGTTGGCGACCATGCCATCGATCAGCTTGTCGCGAAACTTCGACACCCCGCCGGTGTGCTTGAAGGTCGCCATCGACTTCCTGAGCAGATCGGCCTCGCCGGGGGTGAAGCCGGCGCACTCGATCGCCACCCGCATCGCCTGCTCCTGGAACAGCGGCACGCCGAGGGTCTTGCCGAGCACCTTCTCCAGCTCGGGCTTGGGGTAGTGCACCGGCTCCTTTCCCTCGCGGCGCCGGAGATAGGGGTGCACCATGTCCCCCTGGATCGGACCTGGCCGGACGATCGCGACCTGGACGACGAGGTCGTAGTAGGTCCGGGGCTTCAGGCGCGGCAGCATCGACATCTGTGCCCGGCTCTCGATCTGGAAGGTCCCGAGGGTGTCGGCCTTGCGGATCATCGCGTAGGTGCGCGGGTCCTCGGCCGGGATGGAGGCGAGGTCGAGCGCGATGCCCTTGTGCGCGGCGAGGAGATCGAGTCCGCGCTGCATGCAGGTGAGCATGCCGAGCGCGAGGACGTCGACCTTCATGAAGCGGAGCGCGTCGATGTCGTCCTTGTCCCACTCGATCACCTGCCGGTCGACCATGGCGGCCGGCTCGATCGGCACGAGATCGTCGAGCCGGTCATGGGTCAGCACGAAGCCGCCCGGATGCTGGCTGAGATGGCGCGGGGCGCCGATCAGCTGGCGGGCGAGATCGAGCGCCAGCCTCAGGCGCCGGTCGGAGAGGTCGATGTTCAGCGCCCGCAGGTGTTCGTCCGGGACGCCGTCCTCCGACCAGCCCCAGACCTGGCTGGAGAGGGTACGGACGAGATCCTCCGGCAATCCGAGGGCCTTGCCGACGTCGCGCAGCGCTCCCTTGGTGCGGTAGCGGATCACCGTCGCGCAGAGCGCCGCGCGGTCCCGGCCGTAGGTGTCGAAGACCCATTGCATGACGATCTCGCGCCGCTCGTGCTCGAAGTCGACGTCGATGTCCGGCGGCTCGCGGCGTTCCTCGGAGACGAAGCGCTCGAACAGGAGGTCGTTGCGGCCGGGGTCGATCGAGGTGATGCCGAGCACGTAGCAGACCGCCGAGTTGGCCGCCGATCCCCGTCCCTGGCAGAGGATGTCCTGCGAGCGGGCGAAGCGCACGATCGCGTTCACGGTCAGGAAATAGGGAGCATAGTCGAGCTTGCCGATCAGCCGCAGCTCGTGCTCGAGCGTCGCGCGCACCCGCTCGGGCAGACCTTCGGGGAAGTGCTCCGCCGCGCCCGCCCAGGTCAGCTTCTCCAAGGTCTGCTGCGGGGTAAGCGAAGGGTCGTCGCGCTCCTCGGGATACTGGTAGGCCAGCTCGTCGAGCGAGAAGCGGCAGCGCTCGACGATCTCCAGCGTCCGGGCGAGCGCCTCCGGATAGCGGCCGAACAGCCGGTGCATCTCCTCGGGCGGCTTGAGGTAGCG
>JBDHSS010000081.1:0-10742 GCA_039808205.1 Paracoccaceae bacterium
GCGGCGCCAGCCGGCCAGCGCCCCGACCCGGCGGCCGATGGCGGCCGCTCCGAGAGAGATGCCTATTCTGCCGCCTCCGCGGCGCCGGCCGCATGCAGCCGCGCCCGCACCCGCTTCAGCCGTCGCGCGTCGCCCTCGACCACCTCGAACTCGTGCCCGCCCGGATGGGCCACCACCTCGCCGCGCACCGGCAGCCGCCCGGCGAGCCGGATGACGAGGCCGCCGAGCGTGTCGACCTCCTCGGCCAGCGCCGGGTCGATCAGCGTCACGCCCGCGGCGCGCTCGAAGGCGTCGAGGTCCATGCGCGCCTGCGCGAGATAGACCCCCGGCGCCTCCTCGACGAGGCCCGCGCCCTCGTCCTCGTCGTGCTCGTCGGCGATGTCGCCGACGATCTGCTCGAGCAGGTCCTCGATGGTGACGAGGCCGTCGACGCCGCCGTACTCGTCGATCACCAGCGCCATGTGGATGTGCGCCGCCTGCATCTTCTGCAGGAGCACGCCGATCGGCATCGACGGCGGCGCGTAGAGCAGCGGCCGCATCAGCCCGGCGAGATCGAACTCCCCGCCCTCGGCGCCGAAGCCGTACTTGAGCGCCAGATCCTTGAGGTGCACGAGCCCGACCGCCTGGTCGAGCGTCTCGGCGTAGACCGGCAGCCGCGACAGCGTGCTCATCTGAAAGACGGCGACCACCTCGGCAAGCGTGGCGTCGTCGGGGATCGCCACGATGTCGGCGCGCGGTACGCTGACGTCGTCGACGCGCATCCGCCGCATGTTGCGCAGGTTGACCAGGAGCTCGCGCCCGTCCTCGGCGCCATCGCCCGGTTCCGCCTCCGCCTCGTCGAGGCCTTCGCGGCGGAAAAGCCGGGAAAAGAAGGACTGCCTGGGACTACTGTCCGCGTCGGCATCCCCGTCCACGGACAAGGCCGGCCCGCTCGCCGCCTGTCCGTCCGTCGTGTCGTTCATGTCTCCTGTCCGGATCGCGCGCCGTCAGGGGCGCTCCTCGTGCAAATATGGGTTCGCCACGCCCATGCTGGCAAGCACATTCGTCTCGATCGCCTCCATCGCCTCGGCCTCGGCATCGTCGACGTGGTCGTGGCCGAGCAGGTGCAGCACGCCGTGCACCACGAGATGCGCCGCATGATCGGCGAGCGGGAGCCCTGCGGCCGCCGCCTCGCGCGCGCAGGTCTCGTAGGCGATGGCGATGTCGCCGAGGAAGAGCCGGCCGGCATCGGGCGCCGGCGCCGGGCCGTCGAGGTCGGGCCAGGACAGCACGTTGGTCGGCTGCGGCTTGCCGCGGAAGTCGGCGTTCAGCCCGGCGATGCGCGCGTCCGAGCAGGCGAGAAGCGCGATCTCGTGCCGGTCGGGATCACGCCCCACCGCCGCCAGCGTCGCCCGCGCCGCGCGCTCGGCGATCGCCTCGAGCCCGGCCTCGTGCCATCGCGGCTCCTCCATCAGCGTCTCCACCAGCGGGACGGTTGGCTCAGCCATCGCCCGGCTGTGCCGCCTCATAGGCGCGGATGATCCGCGCGACCAGCGGGTGCCTCACCACGTCCTCGGCGCCGAAGCGGCTGAAGGCGACGCCCGACACGTCGCGCAGGATGCGCTCGGCCTCGATCAGCCCCGAGGGCACCCCCCTCGGCAGGTCGATCTGCGTCGGATCACCGGTCACTGCCATGCGGCTGCCCTCGCCGAGCCGGGTCAGGAACATCTTCATCTGCATCGCCGTCGCGTTCTGCGCCTCGTCGAGCACGACATAGGCGTTGGCGAGCGTGCGTCCGCGCATGAAGGCGAGCGGCGCGATCTCGATCTGCTTCTCCTCGATCAGCTTCGCCACCTGCTTCGGCGGGAAGAAGTCGTTGAGCGCGTCGTAGAGCGGCTGCATGTACGGGTCGACCTTCTCCTTCATGTCGCCGGGCAGGAAGCCGAGCCGCTCGCCCGCCTCGACCGCCGGGCGGCTCAGGATGATGCGGTCGACCCGCCCCTCGATGTACATCGCCGAGGCGGCGGCGACCGCGAGATAGGTCTTGCCGGTGCCGGCAGGCCCGAGCCCGAACACCAGCTCGCTGCGGAAGAGGTTGCGCACGTAGGTCTTCTGCGCCGCGCTGCGCGGCTCCACGAGCTTTCGCCGCGTGCGGATCTCGAGCGGCTCGCCCTGGAACATCTCGAGCTGCCCGGCGCGCGCCTCGGGCGTGCCTGCGGCCGGCGGCGGATGCCCGAGCCGGATCGCCGCCTCGATGTCGCCGGGCGTCACCGGCCTGCCCTGCTCGAGCCGCTCGTAGAGCCCGCGCAGCACCTGCTCGGCCACGTCACGGTCGGCAGGGGCGCCGTGCAGCGTCAGGTGGTTGCCGCGGCGATGGATCGCGACGCCGAGGCGCGATTCGACCTGCACGATGTTGCGGTCGAGCTCGCCGCAGAGATCGATCAGCAGACGGTTGTCGGGAAACTCGAGGATGGTGTCGGAAGCCTCGTCCGGCCTCTCGGGATTCTGGGCGGTGATCGCCAATTGGCCTCCAGGAGAGACGCGGTTGCCGGTTGAGCGTGCCCCACCCGCCGGGCGGGCGCAAGCTGTTTGACCGCCGCTCTGCCGCCGATCGCCGGGCCACGGGCAGCGACGAGAACGGGGGCGCTTCGATCGGTTGCGGCAGGGAAGGGTGCTTTGTGCTTGATTTGTCAGAGAACCGGCACTGCCATCGTGGAACGCAGGATCGGCTGATTTCGATCGATTTCGACGGATTTCACCCCCGAGCTCACGCGAGCTCACGCGAGCTCGCCGGCGAGCGAGTTCGGGCCGGCCGCGACGATCCGCACCCGCGCGATGCGGCCGGCCAGCGCCTGATCGGCCGGCGCATGCACGGCGGTCAGGTAGGGCGAGCGGCCGACCATCTGCCCGGGCTCCCGCCCCGGCTTCTCGAGGAGGACCGGCAGCACCCGCCCGACGAGCGCCTGCTGGAACGCGGCCTGCTGCCGGACGAGGAGCGCCTGCAGCCGCTGCAGCCGCTCCGCCGCCACCTCGCCGACGATGCCGGCGAGCGCCGCCGCCGGCGTGCCCGGCCGCGCGGAGTAGGCAAAGGAGAACGCCTGCGCGTAGCCGACCGCCTCGACGAGCGCGAGCGTCGCGGCGAAGTCCGCCTCGGTCTCGCCCGGAAAGCCGACGATGAAGTCGCCCGACAGCGCCATGTCCGGCCGCGCCGCCCGGATCCGCTCGACCAGCCGCAGGTAGTCGTCGGCCTGGTGCCGGCGGTTCATCGCCTTCAGCACCCGATCGCTGCCCGACTGCACCGGCAGGTGCAGGAACGGCATCAGCTTCGGCTCCTCGCCATGCGCGGCGATCAGGTCGTCGCCCATGTCGTTCGGGTGCGAGGTGGTGTAGCGGATGCGCTCGAGCCCGTCGATGCGCGCGAGCCGCCGCACGAGCGCGGCGAGCCCCGCGCCGTCCGGGTCGCGATAGGCGTTCACGTTCTGACCGAGCAGCGTGATCTCGACCACGCCGCGCTCCACCAGCCCGCGCGCCTCGGCCTCGATCCGGCCGGCGGGGCGCGACACCTCGGCGCCGCGCGTGTAGGGGACGACGCAGAAGGCGCAGAACTTGTCGCAGCCCTCCTGCACGGTCAGGAACGCGGCCGGCGCCCGGCGGGCCTTCGACGGCTCGGGCAGGTGGTCGAACTTGTCCTCGGCCGGGAAGTCGGTCTCGACCGGCCGCTCGCCCGCTGCCGTCCGCGCGAGGAGCTGCGGCAGCCGATGATAGGCCTGCGGCCCGACGACGAGATCGACGACCGGCGCCCGCGTCAGGATCTCCGCACCCTCGGCTTGGGCGACGCAGCCCGCGACGCCGATGGTCAGGCCGGGCCGCGTCTCCTTGAGCCGGCGCAGCCGGCCGAGCTCGGAATAGACCTTCTCCGCCGCCTTCTCGCGGATGTGGCAGGTGTTGAGCAGCACGAGGTCGGCCGCCGCCGCATCCTCGGTCGGAAGATAGCCCTCGACGGCGAGCGCCGCGGTCATCCGCTCGCTGTCGTAGACGTTCATCTGACAGCCGTAGGTCTTGACGAACACCTTCTTGCCGGCCGCGGTCATCGGTGCCTCCGAAACGAAAGAAGCGCGCCGGCCCTGGCGGAGCGGCGCGCCTCTCTATCCGTCCGCCCGGCGCCGTTCAAGCGCCGGACGCTGTGTCGCGATCACTTCGCCCGCGGCTTGCGTCCGAGCCCGATCTTCTTCGCGAGCTCCTGGCGCTTGGCCGCGTAGTTCGGAGCCACCATCGGATAGTCGGGCTTCAGGCCCCACTTCGCGCGGTACTCCTCGGGCGTCATGTCGTAGGCGGTCATCAGATGCCGCTTGAGCATCTTGAGCTTCTTCCCGTCCTCGAGGCAGATGATGTAGTCGTCGGTGACCGACTTCTTGATCGGCACCGCCGGCGTGAGCTCGACGGAGGTGGCTTCCTCGCCGGTCGCAAGCTCGTTCAGCTTGTTGTAGACCGACTGGATCAACTCGGGGACGTCATTCTGCACGACTGCATTGTTGGCGAGATGCGCCGAGACGATCTCCGTCGTCAGGGCAAGGATCTCGCCACGACCGATGGCTTGCTCTTCCATTTAGACTCTTCCTGATCTCGGGCCTGGGAGGCTCCGGCCACCGCTGGCTACGCTGAACCCGCATCCCTCGTACTTGACGTCAGCAGATGCTAAGGAGACTTTATTAACTCGCCTCGCTCTTGACAAGAGATCGGACGATGCTTCTCGAAAAAAATTTGTTCACCGGACGGTGACTGCCCAATTGCCCGGTGCGGCGGAAAGTATGGGATAGCCGTACGAGGGCGCGGCGGCAACGTTCATGTTCAACCTTTCGTTCCCGGCACCGTCGTCGCGAAGGCGGATTTTCGCCGGGAGCCCGGATCGTAGGACAAGGCGACATTGATCGCGGGTTTCGCGATTTGGCAACCGGACGCGAAATTCATCGGGCCCCAAGCCGCGGGACGCAAATCGGCGGCCGGTCTCGAGCCGCGCCCGGCCCGTCAGGCCGCGAGGCCGCGCTGCTCGAGCAGCGCCTCGACGCCGGGCATCCGGCCGCGGAAGGCGGCGTAGAGCTCGGCCGCATCGTGCGAGCCGCCGGCGCTCAGGATGCAGTCGACCAGCCGCTTCGCCGTCGCCGGGTCGAAGACGTCGCCGCTCTCGCGGAAGGCCGCGAAGGCGTCGGCGTCCATCACTTCCGACCACATGTAGGAGTAGTAGCCGGAGGAGTAGCCGTCGCCGGAGAAGACGTGCTGGAAGTGGGGCGTGGCGTGGCGCATGACGATGGCATGCGGCATCCCGATGCGGGCGAGGGTCGCGGCCTGGGCCGCCATCGGGTCGGCTGGCGCCGGACCGGCGTGGAAGTCGAGATCGACCAGCGCGGAGGCGAGGTACTCGACCGTGGCAAAGCCCTGGTCGAAGTTGCGCGCGGCGATCAGCCGCTGCATCAGCTCGGCCGGCATCGGCTCGCCGGTCACCGCATGGCGCGCATGCGCCGACAGCACCTCGGGCGTCTCGAGCCAGTGCTCGTAGAGCTGGCTCGGCAGCTCGACGAAGTCGCGCGCGACGCTGGTGCCGGAGACGAACTCGTAAGTCACGTCGGAGAGCAGCACGTGCAGCGCGTGGCCCATCTCGTGAAAGAGCGTATGGGCGTCGTCGAAGGTGAGGAGGTCGGGCTCGCCCGCCGGGGCCTTGGCGAAGTTGCAGACGTTGAGCACGATCGGCCGCACCTCGCCGTCGAGCCGGCGCTGGCTGCGGAACGACGAGCACCAGGCGCCCGAGCGCTTGGAGGCGCGGGCGAAGTAATCGCCGATGAAGACGCCCATGTGCCGGCCGCTGCGGCGCACCTCCCACGCGCGCGCGTCGGGGTGGTAGAGCTCGGCCTCCACCGGGCGGAACTCGAGGCCGAACAGCCGCCCGGCGGTGTCGAAGGCGGCCGCCAGCATGGTGTCGAGCTTCAGGTACGGCTTGAGTGCGGCGGCGTCGAGGTCGTGCTCGACGGCCTGCCGCTTCGCCGCGTAATAGCGCCAGTCCCACGGCTCGAGGGCGCCGTTCACCCCGTCCGCGCGCAGGAGCGCCTCGAGGTGGGCGGCGTCCGCCTCGGCCTTGCGCCGCGCCGGCTCCCAGACCGCCATCAGGAGATCGCGCACCGCCTCCGGCCGCGCCGCCATCTCCGGCTCCAGCTTGAAGGCGGCAAAGCTCGGATAGCCGAGAAGCTCGGCGCGCTCCTGCCGCAGCGCCAGCATCTCGGCGGCGATCGCGCGGTTGTCGGTGGCGCCGCCGTTCTCGCCGCGCGCGACCCAGGCGCGGAACGCCCGCTCGCGCAGGTCGCGGCGCGGGGAGAACTCCAGGAACGGCACGATCAGGCTGCGCGACAGCGTGACGACGTGGCCTTCGCCGCCGCGGTCGGCCGCCGCCTGCGCTGCCGCCGCGACCACGTCGTCGGGCAGGCCCGCGAGATCGTCGGGGCCGAGCGGCATCGACCAGGCCCTTTCGTCGGCGAGCACGTTCTGGCCGAACTGGGTGCCGAGCGTCGCCAGCCGCTGCATCACCGCCTTCAGCCGCTCGCGGTCCGCGCCTTCGAGCCGTGCGCCGGCGCGCACGAACATGCGGTGGTAGAGCGTCAGCACCCGATCCTGCTCGGGGGTGAGGCCAAGCTCGGCGCGGCGACGGGCGAGGTCGTCGATCCGCGCGAAGAGCGCGGCGTTCAGCATGGTGTCGGAGGCGTGCGCCGCGAGTTGGGGGCTCAGGTCGCGCTGCAGGGCCTCGAGCACCTCGTTGGTGTCAGCACCCGCGAGGTTGAAGAAGACCGCAGCCACCCGGTCGAGCGGCCGTTCCGCCCGCTCCAGCGCCTCGATGGTGTTGGCGAAGCTCGGCGGCTCGGCATCGGCCGCGATCGCGTCGATGCGGCCGCGGGCCTCCGCCATCGCCGCCTCGAACGCCGGCGCGAAATCCGCCGTCTCGATGGCTCGAAACGGCGGCATTCCGAAGGGCGTTTTCCACTCCTCGAGGAGCAGGTTCATCGGTCGACCTCGTCCGGCTTGTCCCGCGCGAGACTTGGCCGAACGGCGGCCGATTGGTCAAGATCCGCTGGCGGCCGACGAGCGCAGCGTATTGGCGGTGCCGCGCGCGAACGCCTCGACGATCGCCTGATAGTAGGCGCCGCTGGTCGGAGCCACGCTCTTGCTGTTGGCCGGCAGGATGTTCTGCACGTCCTGGGCGGAAGCGGTGACGTTGTAGGCGGCCGACTTGGTGCCGTCGGGGTTCACGAGCGTCACCAGGCCCGACAGGCGCGCGGTCTGAGCGGCACCGGCGGCGAAGGGGCTGTTCAGCGACAGCTCGTCCACGTCCACCTGGATGTGCTTGCCGGTCGGGTCGAGATAGCCGACGAACTGGCCGGCGATGGCGGTCTCGAGGTCGGAACTCAGGTTCTTCCAGTAGGCGACGGCTTCCCGGCTGCCGACGGCGGGCAGGTCGGCGGAGACGGTGACGTCCGCGATCTTCAGCGGCTGTGGCGCGGTGGTCGCGCATGCGGCGAGCAGGAGCCCGGCCCCGGCGAGCAGGCCAACGATCCTCATGGTCTTGTTCTCCCCTTCAGATGCAATCCCCCGCCGGTTTCCCCGCGGGCCACGGCAGACGAACGCTCGGTGCGGGCGCGGGTTCCACCGGCGGGAACCTGCCGGCGGGCTCGGTACCAGTGTCGGGCGTCCGCGGGAGGCCGGCGCTCCCGGACCGCGGCGCGCGCGGCTTGTTCGGTTTCGACGCCCGACCTAGATTTCCACGCGAACGCTGACCCGGAGAGCCAATGGCCCGCAAGTCCCCACGCCGCCGCCGCGCGCCGCGGACGCCGATCCTGCAGCGGCTGCGCAACGACTTCCTGGCCGGGCTCGTTGTCGTGCTGCCGCTGTTCCTGACCGCGTATCTGCTCTACTGGATGATCGACTTCGTCGACGCCAAGGTGATCCCGCTGGTGCCGCGGGACTACAACCCGGAGAATGTCTTTGGCCGCAACATCTTCGGGCTCGGCCTTCTGCTCTTTCTCGTCTTCACGACGCTCGTCGGCGCGCTGGCCAAGAACCTGGTCGGGCGCTCGATCCTCGGCCTCGGCGAAGGCATCCTCGAGCGCACGCCGATCGTGCGGCCGATCTACAACGGCCTGAAGCAGATCGCCGAGACGCTGTTCACCCAGACCGGCACGACCTTCGAGGGGGCGTGCCTCGTCGAGTACCCGCGCCGGGGCTGCTGGTCGGTGGCCTTCGTGTCGAGCCGGGTGCGCAGCGAGATCCGCCAGCGCTCCGGCGGCGAGGATCTGGTGTCGGTGTTCCTGCCGATGACGCCGAACCCGACCGCCGGCTTCCTGCGCTTCGTGCCGAGGAGCGACATCGTGCCGCTCGACATGAGCCTCGAGGAGGCGGCCAAGCTCATCATCTCGGGCGGCCTCGTCACCGAGCCGTCGCCGTCGCCGCGGCGGCCAGGGCGGCCGCCAGGGTGACCGCGGCGGGTGGTCTGGCGCCTGCCGGCGGCAGGCAGTAAAATTGCCGGCAGGGGCGATCGGTGCGGTGGAGGGTCGGTGCATGAAGATTGCGGTTCTCGGGGGTGATGGCTTCGTCGGCTGGCCAACGGCGCTGCACCTGTCGGATCAGGGCCACGAGGTGCACATCGTCGACAACCTGTCGCGGCGCTGGATCGACACCGAGCTCGGCGTGCAGTCGCTGACGCCGATGGACTCGATCCAGGAGCGCACCCGGATCTGGCACGCCGAGACCGGGCGGCGGATCCGCTTCCACCTGCTCGACCTCGCGAAGGATTACGAGCGGTTGAAGCAGTGGCTTGGCGAGCACCGGCCCGACGCGGTCATCCACTTCGCCGAGCAGCGTGCTGCGCCCTACTCGATGAAGACCGACCGGCACAAGGTCTACACCGTCGACAACAACGTCAGCGCCACCCACAATCTGTTGTCCGCGCTCGTGGAAACCGAGGTCGACGCGCACCTCGTCCACCTCGGCACGATGGGGGTCTACGGCTACTCGACGGTCGGCGCCGCGATCCCGGAGGGCTACCTGCCGGTGCGGATCGACACGCTCGCCGGCGATGCGGTCGAGCAGGAGATCCTCTACCCGACGCGGCCGGGCTCGATCTATCACATGACCAAGAGCCTCGATCAAATCCTGTTCCAGTTCTACGCGCAGAACGACGGCCTCCGTATCACCGACCTGCACCAGGGCATCGTCTGGGGCACCCACACCGAGCAGACGCGCCGCCACGTCCAGCTCATCAACCGCTTCGACTATGACGGCGACTATGGCACGGTGCTCAACCGCTTCCTGATCCAGGCCGCGATCGGCTACCCGCTGACGGTGCACGGCACCGGCGGGCAGACGCGCGCCTTCATCCACATCCAGGATTCGGTGCGCTGCATCGAGCTTGCGCTCCAGGACGCGCCGAAGCGCGGCGAGCGGGTGAAGATCTTCAACCAGATGACCGAGACGCACCGCGTGCGCGACCTGGCGGCGCTGGTCGCCGAGCTGACCCACGCGCGCATCGCCTGGCTGCCGAACCCGCGCAAGGAGGCGGCGGAGAACGAGCTGGTGGTCCGCAACGACAAGTTCATCGCGCTGGGGCTTGATCCGATCACGCTCAGGGCGGGGCTGCTCGAGGAGGTCGTCGAGGTGGCGCGGAAGTACGCCTACCGCGTCGACCGCTCGCGCATCCCGTGCGTCTCTGCCTGGACGCGCGAGATCGCCCAGCGCGTCGAGCGCGATCCCGAGCACCGCGGGCTGAAATCGGCCTGATGGCGGCGGGACCGGTCCCGAGGTATGCTGCGGCATGAACCAGCTGCACCAGCGCGTCCCGACCGTTCGCCACCCCGCCAGCTACGCTGACGTGCTCGACGCGCCCGAGCACCTGGTGGCGGAGCTGATCGGGGGATCGCTGCACCTGCACCCGAGGCCGGCGCCGCGGCATGCGCGGGCGAGCTCGTCGCTCGGCATGGAGGTCGGCTCGCCGTTCGACAGGGGCCGCGATGGCCCCGGCGGCTGGTGGATCCTCGACGAGCCGGAGCTGCACCTTGGCGCCGACGTCCTCGTGCCCGACCTTGCCGGCTGGCAGCGCGAGCGGATGCCCGAGCTGCCCGCGACCGCATGGTTCGAGCTGCCGCCCGACTGGGTCGCGGAGGTGCTGAGCCCCGGCACCCGGGCGCTCGACCTGACCGACAAGCGCCGGCTCTACACCGCCGCCGGCATTCCGCACCTCTGGCTCGTCGATCCGCTCGCCCGCACGCTCGAGGCCTTTGCGCTCGCCGGCGGCGCCTGGACGCTGGTCGCGGCGCTCCGCGACGACGAGGCTGTGCGCGTGCCGCCGTTCGACGCGATCACCTTTCCGCTCTCGGCGCTTTGGGCCGACTGAGCGTTCCGATGACCGACGCGCCCGTCCTCGATCGCGCTCCGGGCGGCTCCTCTGCCTACGTGACGCTGGTCACCAATACCGACTATCTGCCCGGCGCCGTGGCGCTGGTGAACTCGCTCAAGCTGACCGGGACGACGGCGGACGTGGTCGTCCTCCATACCGGCGCCGTCGCGGCGGAGGCGCTGGCGCCGCTCGCGGCGCGCGGCGCGCGGCTGGCCGCCTCGGCGCTGCTGCCGAGCTCGGACGCCTTCAACCTGGCCCATTCCCGGCGCGAGCAGCACGCCCGCGCGCCGTTCACCAAGGGCGAGAAGCCGGCGTTCCACACGCCGCTCGACAA
>JBDHSS010000082.1:0-10614 GCA_039808205.1 Paracoccaceae bacterium
GCGCAGACGATGCGCACGTCGACCGGGATCGGCCGCGCCGCGCCGACCGGCTGGATCGTCGAGGTCTGCAGGAAGCGCAAAAGCTTCGTCTGCAGCGACAGATCCATCTCGCAGATCTCGTCGAGAAAGAGCGTGCCGCCGTCCGCCACCGCCGCCGCGCCCGGCTTGTCGGAGAGCGCGCCGGTGAAGGCGCCCTTGAGGTGGCCGAAGACCTCGGACTCGAGCAGATCCCGCGGGATCGCCGCGCAGTTCAGCGGCACGAACGGCTTCGCCGCGCGCGTCGACATGGCGTGGATCGCGCGGGCGCAGACCTCCTTGCCGGTGCCGCTCTCGCCGGTGATGAATACCGTGGCGGTCGAGCGGCCGATGGCGCGCACCATGCGGTAGATCTCGGCCATCGCCGCCGAGTGGCCGATGAAGCCCTGGAAGCCCGCCGCCTCCTCGGCCGCCGCCTCGTCGCTCAGGATCGGCGCCGAGGCGAGCGCGTTGCCCACCGCGCTCAGCAGCCGCCCCTCGTCGAAGGGCTTCACCAGGAAGTCGAAGGCACCGGCGCGCATCGCCTGCACCGCCCGGTTGATCGAGCCGTTCGCGGTGATGACGATCACCCGGGTCTCGGGAGCCTCGCGCCGGAGGACGTGCAGGAGCTCCACCCCGTCGCCGTCGGGCAGCTGCAGGTCGAGCAGCACGACGCGCGGTCGCGCCTGCTCGCAGCAGGCGCGCGCCTCGGCGAGACTGAAGGCGCAGAGCACCGAGTGGCCGGCCTTCGACAGCACCGCCTTGTAGAGCATCGAGAGGGAGGACGTGTCCTCGACCAGAAGAATGGGGTCCGACATCGCTTAAGCCCTCGCTTCCCGCCAGCGGTCGGCAAAGCCGACGGCCGTATCGATTTCGGCGATGCAGCGCCGCACCTCGGCGGGGGTGCGGTCGTTGTCCTCGCCGTGCGCCAGCGCGTTCAGCGTGCGGGCGCAGGACTGCAGCCGCACCGCGCCGATGGCGCCGGCGACCGAGCTCAGGATGTGCGACGCCGAGCGGACGGCCGGCCGGTCCGCGCTCGCGAGCGACGCCGCCAGCGTCGCCTGGGCGCCGCGCAGGTCGGAGATCACCTTGTCGATCAGCTCGGCCATGGTGTCCGGGCCGATCGCCTCGGCCAGCGCGTCGAAGATCGCCTGGTCGATCACCGGGATGGCGAGCAGATCGTCGCGGGTCGCCGACCCGGTGTCCGCGGGCTCCTCCAGGTGGCGCGCGCCGAGATGGCCCGCGAGCGCGCGGCCGAGCGCCTCGACGCTGGTGATCGGCTTCGAGATCAGGCCGTTGGCGCCGGCGGCGAAGATGCGCTCGCGGTGCTCGCGCATGGCATAGGCGGTCAGCGCCACGATCGGCACCTCGGCCCGCTCGTCGCCGCGCGCCCGGATCGCCCGGATCACGTCGAGCCCCGACAGCCGCGGCATCTCGATGTCGACGACGACGAGATCGACGGGCTGGCGCTCGAACGCCTCGAGCGCCTCGATGCCATCGGCGCAGACCGTCACCATGGCGTTCAGCGTGCGCAGCATCTGCGAGGCGACCATCTGGTTGGTGGGATTGTCCTCGGCGAGCAGCACCCGGAGCCCGGAGAGATCGCCCGCGCTCGCCGGCAGCGCGGGGACGCTCTCCACCGCCACCGTGGCGGGGAAGCGCAGCAGCGCCTCGACGCCGCCGCCCTGGCGGTTGCCGATCGTCACGGTGCCGCCCAGCCGCTCGGTCAGCGAGTGGACGATGTGGAGGCCGAGCCCCTGCCCCGAGCGCGGGCTGCGCCGGCCGAGGAGCGAGGCGCCGAGGCCCGGTCCGTCGTCGCTGACCCGGAGCAGGATCGCGCCGTCCACGCCGCGGGAGACCGCGAGGCGGATGCCGCCGTGCTGGGCGTACTTCAGCGCATTGCCGATCAGGTTCTCGACAATGCGGATCATCGCAGTCAGATCCAGCGCCAGGCCGGCCGGCGCGTTGGCCGCGGCCTCGATCTCGAGCACGAGGCCATGCGCGCGCGCCTCGCCGGCATGGCGCCGGCGCACGAGTTCAAGGAAGCGGTCGAGCTCGAACGGCGCCGCCGGACCGGTCTCGTCGGCCTCGGCGGCGGCGATCAGGCGCGCGAGCGTCTCCGCCGCGGCGGCGACCCGCTCGACCTGCTCGCGGGCGGCGTCCGGCAGCGTCGCGAGCTCGATCTGGCTCACGCCGCCGAGCACGCCTTGCAAGGCGCCGCGAATGTCGTGGCGCAGCATGGCGGCTTCGCGACCGGTCGGCAGCGCCGGCCGAAGCTCGCGGGCCGGATCCGGAAACGAATCGGTGGAAGTCATGGTTTCCTTGCTGGCCGGCACGGAGCGAAGCCTTCTCTCGTCAAACAGTCACTACCACAGGTTGAAAAATTATGGCATCGCTCATCGCAGGATACCGCAGGCCGGAGGAATTTGCAAAAGGCAAAGCGCCGGGCTCTCTAGGACGCGAGCCGGCCGAGTATGCTCGTTCGCAGCCGCAACATGTCGTTGGGCGCCTCGACGATGTCGTCGAAGATTTCCGGCGACTGCGGCAATCCGAGCGAGACGAAGAGCGCGCCGGGATAGCTGTTGCGCAGCCGCGCCATCAACGGCATCTCGCCGATGCTTGTGCTGTCGACCAGCACCACGTCGACAGGCGAGCCCTCGGCGACGAAGGCCACCCGATCCGACTTCAGCGCCGCCTGGTAGAGCGTCGCGAGCGCGGCGGAGCGGGTCTCGAGCAGCACCCGGATCTGCTCCAGCCGAAGCGGCGCGCAAGGCACGGCGACGCGGATCACCGGATGTCCGCCCTCCCGCTCCGCCAGCGTCAGCACGCCGCTCGCCGCGGAGATGAGGCCGCGGGCGATCAGCGGCCGCAGCGCCTCGGTCGTCACCTGATCGGCCCTGAACTCGCTGCTGAGGCCGGTCAGGAGATCGAGCTTCCAGTCGATCGAGCCCGGCAGCGCGTCGACCGCGATCTCGCCGGTGAGGTTGGCGCCGTCGTGGGAGAAGCGCACGGTGACTTGCGTCGGCGTGCGGTCTTCCAGCATGAAGAGCGTCAGGTGCACGAAGATCTGCCGCAGCCGGTCGAGGTCGCCATAAACGCGCTCCGGGGTGTCGGGCTCGACCACCACATCGGCGCCGTCCGCACCCTCCGCGTGCAGCGAGCCCTGCACCGCCTCGGCCAGCACGCTGACCTTGAGCGGCTCCGCGTTGAGCTTGAAGTTCCCGTCCTGGATCTCGCCGTAGTCGAGCAGCCCCGACAGCATCCGCACCATCGACTCGCCCGACTGCTGCGCCTGGCCGACGAGCCGCCGGTGCCGGTCGGCGAGCTCGCTCTGGCCGAGGAGCGCCAGCGGCCCGAGGATGCCGTTCAGCGGGTTGCGCAGCTCGTGGCTCATCATCGACAGGAAGCGCGACTTGGCGCGGCTCGCCTGCTCCGCCTCCTCGGCGCTCCGCTGGCTGAGAAGCGCGATGTGCCGCTGCCGGCGCCCCTCGCGCAGGATCAGGACCAGCGCCAGCACGCTCAGGAGCACCGCGGCCAAGCTGACGAAGGCCGTGGTGCGCGCACTCGACTGGATGCGCTCGCGCACCTGCGCGCTCGCATCGGCATCGGCCCGGACCACGCGCAGCGTGTACTCGCGCAGGTCGTTCTGGAACGCGGCCAGATGGCTCTCGATCGCCGCGCGCGTCGCCGCGTCGCCCGGATCGAGGTCGGCGAGCTTCGGGTCGATCTCCTCGAGGTAGCTCGCGAGCTTCGCCACCGACCCGTGTTCGCGGTCGTACTTGAGCAGGCGCTCGCCGACGGGCCCGTGGCCCATCATGAAGACGCGGCTCCACAGGATGTCGAACCGCTCGTGCATCGTGTCGACCGCGGTCGGCGAGCGGTCGGTCGCCAGCATGTTGAGCGCGAGCCGGAAGCGCTGCAGCTCGATCTCCATCTGCGACGCCGCCCACTGGGTATTGTCCTGGCTGATGATGCGCAGGTTCTCGAGGTCGCGGCGGATGACGAAGAACCCGACGCCGGCAAAACCGGCCATCGCCAGCAGCACCACGAAGACCAGGGGTCGGGTGAGCGAGCGCTTCATCACTGGGCTTCGATCCGGACGACCTGCCAGATCAATCGACGGGTGTAGAGCGGATCCTTGAGCTCGGGGTGGTCGGACATCGGGTACATCAGCCAGAGCGGGCCCTTCTCCCGCCGCGACAGCCGCTCGCCATTGGCTTCCATGGCGAAGATCACGTCGTACTCGCGGAAGTCCGAGGTTGGGATGTCGACGTAGTAGTCGTTGGCCGCGGTCATCTTCACGCTGTCGACGGTGCCGAGGCCGCCCCTGGCCAGCACGTCGCGCACCAGCGGCCCGCGGTAGCTGACCTTGCCGTCGCTGAATTCGTTTTCTGTGACGACCGTGGTTTGCGGCATCGCCGCGAGATCGTCGATCGAAAGCTCGACCGTCTTGTCGTGGTTGACCATGGTGAGCGCCGGCTCGGCCGCCAAAGGGCCGGCCCAGGCGGTGGTGGCGATGACGAGGGCTCCGACGACCGACAGGCAATCGTTTCCAAGGCCGAGCCTCACCACGCTTCTCCTTCAAGCCGCATTGCGGCAGGGATCCCCTGCCGCGTTCCGTCTTTGACTCAGCAACAACCATGCCAAGTTGAAGGCGCGTTAAAATATGCTCGCATTGAGCACCGATTGTCAAATCGCGAGTGCGGCTCCCCAAAGCGGGAAACGCGCGGAAGCCGCATTCGCAGTTTGCGAAGCGGTCAGGCGCGGACCGGGATCCCGAGGCGCGTCAGGCTCTCGCCGATCTCGCTCAGCGCCGCGGGATCGTCGATCGTCGCCGGCGCCGTCCACTCCTGGCCGTCGGCCATGCGGCTCATGACCCCGCGCAGGATCTTGCCCGAGCGGGTCTTGGGCAGACGCTCGACCACGACCGCGTTCTTGAACGCCGCCACGGGCCCGATCTCGTCCCGCACGCGCTTCACGCATTCCGCAATGATGATTTGCGGATCGCGGTCGCACCCCTTGTTCAGGCAGAGAAAGCCCATCGGCGCCTGCCCTTTCAGCGAATCGGCCACGCCGATGACGGCGCATTCCGCAACGTCCGGGTGCCCCGACAGAACCTCCTCCATCGCGCCGGTCGAGAGCCGATGCCCGGCGACATTGATGACGTCGTCGGTGCGCGCCATGATGTAGAGATAGCCGTCGTCGTCGATCATCCCGGCGTCGCCGGTCTCGTAGAAGCCGGGGAAGTTCGCCAGATAGGCCTTCTCGAAGCGCGCGTCGGCGTTCCACAGCGTCGGCAGCGTCCCCGGGGGCAGCGGCAGCCGGATCGCCACCGAGCCGAGCTCGCCGCGCGAGAGCTCCGTGCCGCCTTCGGCCAGGATGCGCACGTCATAGCCCGGCATCGGCACCGTGGGCGAGCCCGGCTTCACCGGCAGGAGCTCGATCCCCGCCGGGTTGGCGCAGATCGCCCAGCCGGTCTCGGTCTGCCACCAGTGGTCGATCACCGGCACCTTCAGATGGCGCTGCGCCCAGACGATGGTGTCGGGATCGGCGCGCTCGCCGGCCAGGAACAGCCGCTCGAGCGTCGGCATCGGGTGCGCCTCGATCAGCTTGCCCTCGGGATCCTCGCGCTTGATCGCGCGCAGCGCCGTCGGCGCGGTGAAGAAGCTCTTCACGCCATGCTCGGCGATCACCCGCCAGAACGCCGCCGCGTCGGGCATTCCGACCGGCTTGCCCTCGAAGACGATGGTGGCGGCACCGACGAGGAGCGGCGCATAGCAGATGTAGGAGTGCCCGACGACCCAGCCGACGTCGGACGCCGCCCAGAACACGTCGCCGCCCTCGACCGCATAGATGTTCCTCATCGTCCAGGCGAGCGCCACCATGTGCCCGCCGTTCGCCCGCACCACGCCCTTCGGCTGCCCGGTCGTGCCCGAGGTGTAGAGGATATAGAGCGGGTCCATGCCGCCGACCGGCGTGCAGCCGACCGGCTCCACCCCTTCCTGCGCCGCGTGCCACTCCAGATCCCGCCCCTCGATCAGGTCGGCCTTCAGCTGCTCGCGCTGGAAGATGATGCAGACCTCGGGCTTGTGCGTCGCCCGCTCGATCGCCGCATCGACCAGCGGCTTGTAGGCGATCGTCCGCCCGGGCTCGAGCCCGCACGACGCCGCGATCACCGCCTTCGGCTGCGCGTCGTCGATCCGGACCGCGAGCTCGGGCGCGGCAAAGCCGCCGAACACCACCGAGTGGATCGCGCCGATCCGCGCGCAGGCGAGCATCGCCACCAGCGCCTCGGGCACCATCGGCATGTAGATGACCACCCGGTCGCCCTTGCTGATGCCGCGCGCGGCGAGCGCGCCGCCGAGGCGCGCCACCCGGTCCTGCAGCTCGGCGAAGCTGATCTTGCTCGTCGTGCCGGTGATCGGCGAAGCATGGATGATCGCCGTGCGATCGCCGTGGCCGGCCGCGACGTGGCGGTCGACGGCGTTCCAGCAGGTGTTGCACACCGCGTCGGCGAACCAGCCGTAGAACGGGGCGCGGCTGGCGTCGAGCGCCCTGGTCGGCCGCTCGATCCACTCGATCGCCTCGGCCTCCCGCATCCAGAATCCTTCCGGATCCGCCTGCCAGCGCGCATAAACCTCGGCGTACGTCATGTTCCCTCCTCAGCCATAGCTTTGCACCGGCGCCCCCGCGAGCGTGGCGATATTGAGCAGGCCGCGCGCGGTGATCGACGGCGTGACGATGTGCGCGGTGTTGCCCATGCCCATCAGGATCGGCCCCACCTCGAGCCCGCCTGCCACCATCTTGATGATGTTCCTGACCCCGCTCGCCGCATCGGTGTTGGCGAAGACCAGCACGTTGGCGGCACCCGCGAAGCGCGAGTTCGGGAAGATCCGCGCGCGCAGCTCCGGGTCGAGCGCGGCGTCGGAATGCATCTCGCCCTCGTACTCGAAATCCAGATCCTGCGCGTCGAGGATCGCCAGCGCCGCGCGGGTGCGCCGGCCGGAGTCGGTGTCGAGGTTGCCGAACTGCGAGTGCGAGCAGATGGCGATGTTCGGCGTCAGCCCGAAGCGGCGCACGTGCCGCGCCGCGGCGATCACCACGTCGGCGATCTGCTGCGGCGTCGGCTCGGGATGCACCTGAGTGTCGGCGACGAAGATCGCGCCCTTCTCGTGGATCATCAGCGACAGCGCGCCGATCGGCCGCAGCTGCGGCGAGCCGAGCACCTGGCGGATGTAGTTGAGGTGCCAGAGATATTGCCCGAAGGTGCCGCAGATCAGGCTGTCCGCCGCGCCGCGATGCACCATGACCGCGCCGATCGCGGTCGAGTTCGTGCGCATGATCGCGCGCGCCAGATCCGGCGTGACGCCGCGCCGCTCCATGATCGCGTGATAGGCGGTCCAGTATTCGCGATAGTGCGGGTCGTTCTCCGGGTTCACCAGATCGAAGTCGCGGCCGATCTTCAACGGGATCGCGTGGCGCTCGCAGCGCGCCTCGATGACGGCGGGGCGGCCGATCAGGATCGGGTTGCCGACGCCCTCCTCGCGGATGGCGTGGACCGCGCGCAGCACCCGCTCGTCCTCGCCCTCGGCGAAGACGATGCGCCGCGTCGTGCCGCGCGCCACGTCGAACACTCGCCGCATCAGGAACGCCGAGCGATAGACCGAGGTGTTGAGCTGGCGCTTGTAGGCGTCGATGTCGGCGACCGGCCGCGTCGCCACCCCGCTCGCCATCGCTGCCTCCGCCACCGCGCCGGCGACGATGCCGAGAAGCCGCGGGTCGAACGGCTTCGGGATCAGGTACTCCGGCCCGAAGCTCAGGCGCTCGCCCTGGTAGGCGGCGGCCGCCTCCGCCGAGGAGGATGCCCGCGCCAGCGCGGCGATGCCCTCGACGCAGGCGACCTCCATCGCGTCGTTGATCTCGGTCGCACCGACGTCGAGCGCGCCGCGGAAGATGAACGGGAAGCAGAGCACGTTGTTGACCTGGTTCGGATAGTCCGAACGCCCGGTGGCGATGATCGCCCGCGGGTTGGCCGCCCGCGCCTCGGCGGGGTCGATCTCCGGGTTGGGGTTGGCGAGCGCGAAGATGATCGGCGGCTCGGCCATCCGCCGCACCATGTCGGGCTTGAGCACGCCCGGCCCCGACAGCCCGAGGAAGAGGTCGGCGCCCTCGATCACCTCATCCAGCGTCCGCGGCCCGCCCGGCTGGGCAAACGCCGCCTTCTCCGGATTCATCTCGGCCTCGCGGCCCTCGTGCACCAGCCCGTGCAGGTCGCAGAGCCAGACGTTCTCGCGCCGCGCCCCGAGCTTCAGGAGCATGTTGAGGCAGGCGATGCCGGCAGCGCCGCCGCCGGTCGAGACGATCTTGACGTCCTCGAACGCCTTGCCCGCAACCTTGAGCGCGTTCGTCGCCGCCGCACCCACCACGATGGCGGTGCCGTGCTGGTCGTCGTGGAATACGGGGATGTTCATCCTCTCGCGGCACAGCCGCTCGACGATGAAGCAGTCGGGCGCCTTGATGTCCTCGAGGTTGATCGCACCGAACGTCGGCTCGAGGCTCGCGACGATCTCGGCGAGCTTCACCGGATCCTTCTCGTCGACCTCGATGTCGAAGCAGTCGATGTTGGCGAACTTCTTGAAGAGGACGGCCTTGCCCTCCATCACCGGCTTGGCGGCCAGCGCGCCGATGTTGCCGAGGCCGAGCACCGCGGTGCCGTTCGTCACCACCGCGACCAGGTTGCCGCGCGTGGTGTAGCGCGCCGCGTTCGCGGGCTCGGCCTTGATCTCGAGGCAGGCCTCGGCCACGCCGGGGCTGTAGGCCAGCGACAGGTCGCGCTGGTTCGCCATCGGCTTGGTCGCGCGGATCTCGAGCTTCCCCGGCTTCGGCTGCTCGTGGTAGGTCAGCGCCGCCTGGCGGGCGTTGTCGCTGGGGGTGTCGGTCATCGTGCGCTTCCTCCGCGGCTCTTGTCGACCGCCGTAGTTCCATCCGTGCCGCACCGGGTCAAGCGGCGCCCACCGCCGCCTGGAGCGGCCAGCCCGCCCAAGTCGCGGAAATCACTCGCCTCCGAAGCGATCCCCTGGCAGGGCCGAAGTTCCTTCGCGCCCCCGCCGAAAGTCTCCGCGATCCGATCAACCCTCCGCTCCGTTCTCGAAGGCAAAGATCTCGTCGTCACCGGTCTTGAGGAATCGCGGATCGAGCCCCAGCGGCGCCATGCGATCCGGCGGCAGCGGCGAGACGAAGGCCGCGCCGCCGCGGCGCGCCTTGAAGTCGGCCATCGCCGCCGCGCGCAGGCCCGCGTCGGTCATCAGGTCGTAACCGGCCGCCGCCAGGATCCGCGCGGCCGCGAGCGAGCCCTTGTCGCCGATCGACATGCCGCCGCAGGCGGTCACCGGCCAGGTGTGCAGCCCGACGTGCACGGGAAACGTCGGCCAGCCGAACACCCCGGTCGGCACCTGATGGCTGACGTCGCCGAGGTCGGAGGACGCGCCGGCCGACACGTCCTCGAGGAACGGCAGCGGCTGCACCGAAAGCCCGTCCTCGCGCACCCCCATCGCGCGCTGGCAGGCCTTGGCGAAGTCCTGCTCCTCGGCGGTCCAGTCGAGCGGCGTGTCCTCGATCAGCCGGTGGATGTGCCGGGCCAGCGGCTCGTTGGGCATGAGGTCGTGCGCGCCGAAGAAATGGATGAACTCCGCCCGGGTCTGCGTCGCCGTCGCCGCGCCTTCGGCGACCTCGGCCAGCCACGCGGTGATCGCGCCGACCTGGACGCGGTCGACGTCGCGCGCCACCAGCCAGACTTGCGCGAACTCGGGGATGACGTTCGGCGCCACGCCCGCCGCCTCGTAGATGTAGTGCAGCCGCACGCTCGGCTTCAGGTGCTCGCGCATCATCTGCACGCCGATTCCGAAGAGCTCGGCCGCCTTGAGCGCGCTGCGCCCCTCCCACGGCGCATTGCCGGCGTGGGCGCTGCGGCCGTGAAACACCACCCGCAGCTTGTCGAACGCGTTCAGCCGGACGTTGCCGGTCCCCGAGAACGGCGCCGAGTGCCAGGCGAGCGCCGCGTCGAGGTCGGCAAACAGGTTGTCGCGCGCCATGTAGACCTTGGCGCCCTCCACCTCCTCGGCGGCGCAGCCGTAGACGCGGATCGTCCCCCGCGTGCCGTCGGCCTGCATCATCGCCTTGAGCGCGATTGCGCCGCCGGTGCAGCCGGCGCCGAGGCAGTTATGGCCGCAGCCGTGCCCGACCGCAGCACCGGTCGGCCCCGGCGTCTGCCGCGGCTCGGCGGCGTTGCCGAGCCCCGGCAGCGCGTCGTATTCGGGCAGGTAGCCGACGGTGGCGCCGCCGGGGCCTTGCGACCACTCGGCGACGAAGGCGGTCGGCACGCCCGACGTGCCGCGGCTGACGATGCGGAAGCCCGCGGCCTTCAGCTCGCGGATGTGGATCTCGCTCGACCTCTCCTCGGCGAGCGACAGCTCCGGCGTCGCCCAGATCTCGCGCGAGATCCGCAGCACCACATCCCTGACCGCCTCGACCGCCCGCCGCGCCTTGCCCGAGGACTCGGGCGGCCCGGGTCGCGGCGCCGGCGGCGCGTCGGCGGCATCG
>JBDHSS010000083.1:0-10548 GCA_039808205.1 Paracoccaceae bacterium
ATGTCGGTCAGCTCGCGCATCATCAGGCAGGCGACGAAGAGCAGCGCCGGCGCGGTGGCGAAGGCCGGGATCGAGCCCGCGAGCGGCGAGAAGAAGAGACCGAGCAGGAACAGGACGCCGACGACCACGGCGGTGAGCCCGGTGCGCCCGCCCGCCTGCACGCCCGAGGCGCTCTCGACGTAGGCGGTGGTCGAGGAGGTGCCGAGGATCGAGCCCGCGACGATGGCCGTCGAGTCCGACAGAAGCGCGCGCCCGAGCTGCGGGTTGGTCTGCCCCGGACCCTCGGTCAGGAGCCCTGCGCGCTTGGCGACGCCGATCAGGGTGCCGGTGGCGTCGAAGACCTCGACGAGCACGAAGACCAGGATGACGTGGAAGATGCCGGTGCCGAGCATGCCGAAGAGGTCGAGCTGGAAGAAGGTCGGCGCGATCGACGGCGGCGTCGACATGATGCCGCCGAACTGGCTGACGCCGAGCAGGATCGAGATCACCGTCACCGCGAGGATGCCGATCAGGATCGCACCCTTCACCTTCAGCACGTCGAGCGAGGCGATGATGAAGAAGCCGAGCATGGCGAGCAGCGGCGCCGGCGCGAGCATCTGCCCGAGGCTCACATAGGTCGCCTCGCTGGCGACGACGATCCCGGCGTTCTTCAGCGCGATGATGCCGAGGAACATGCCGATGCCGGCGGCGACCGCGCTCCGCATCGAGTGCGGGATGCCCTCGACCAGCCAGCGGCGGATGCCGGTGACGGTCAGGATCAGGAAGATGCAGCCCGAGATGAACACGGCCCCGAGCGCCTGCTGCCAGGTGTAGCCGAGGGCGCCGACGACGGTGAAGGCGAAGAAGGCGTTGAGCCCCATGCCCGGCGCCATCGCGATCGGCCAGTTGGCATAGAAGCCCATGATGAAGCAGCCGATCGCCGCCGCGACGCAGGTGGCGACAAAGACCGAGTCGTGGTCCATCCCCGTCGTCGCGAGGATCTGCGGGTTGACGAAGATGATGTAGGCCATCGTCAGGAACGTGGTCAGCCCGGCGATGAGCTCGGTCCGCACGTTGGTCCCGTGGGCGGTGAGCCGGAACAGGTTGTCGAGAAAGCCTTTGCCTTGCGGCGTCGTGGTGGTGTCGGTCATGTTAACGTCCCTGTTGGACGGCAGGCGTTCTCGCCTGCCAGTTGGTGATCTTCTGCAGGATCTCGGCCGCGGCGAAGGCCGCGATCACTTCCGGGCGCTTGTCCGGCCGCCCGGCTGCGCCGATTGGCGAGACGAGCGGCGCCGGATCCGGCGCGTCCTCGGTGCGCGCGAGCCACCGCTCGAAGGAGACGCGCTTGGTGCGCGAGCCGATCATCCCCACGTAGGCGGCATCGCCGCGCGCCAGCGCCTCGCGCGCGATCAGGAAGTCGAGCGCATGGTCGTGGGTGAGGATGACGTAGCTCGCCCCCACGGGGGCGTCGCGCACCACCGCCTCGGGCAGCGGCGTCTCGATCTTCTCGACGGGCTCCGGCGCCAGCGCAAGCTCCGCGGCGCGCTGGTCGACGAGCACCGGGCGAACCGGCAGGAGCGCCAGCGCCGCCGCCAGCGCGCGGCCGACGTGACCGGCGCCGAAGATGAGGACCGTTGGCAGAGCCCCTGCTTCGGCGGCGACCTGCCGGTCGAGCGCGGCCCAGCCCTCGGCATCGAGCCGCGTCACCGCGAGCCGGGTGCGGCCGCCGCAGCATTGGCCGATCTCGGGGCCGAGCGGGATGTCGAGGGTCTCGGCGTCGCCGCCTCTCACGAGCATCGCCCGCGCCGCGTCGATCACCATGTACTCGAGCTGGCCGCCGCCGACGGCGCCGAGCGCGGCGTCGGCGGCGACGATCATCCAGGCGCCGGTGTCGCGCGGGGTCGAGCCGCGGGCGGTCTCGACGCGCACGAGCGCCGCCGCGCCGCCGCGGGCACGGAAGCGCGCGACGTCGCGCGGACGGACGGTCATCCGTCCCTCCCCGCCAGCCGTTCGACGGCGGCGAGCACCCGCTCGGGCGTCGCCGGCGCGTCGAGCCGCGGGCACTCGCGGTAATCGGCGACGCTCGCCACCGCCATCGACAGCGCCTCGAGCACCGAGCAGGCCAGCATGAACGGCGGCTCGCCGACCGCCTTCGAGCGGCGGATCGTCGGCTCGCGGTTCACCGACCAGTCGGCGAGGCGGACGTTGAAGATCGCCGGCCGGTCGGAGGCGAGCGGGATCTTGTAGGTCGAGGGCGCGTGCGTCCGGAGCCGGCCCTTGTCGTCCCACCACAGCTCCTCGGTGGTGAGCCAGCCCATGCCCTGCACGAAGCCGCCCTCGATCTGGCCCTTGTCCACCGCCGGATTCAGCGAGCGGCCGACGTCGTGCAGGATGTCGGTGCGGTCGACGTGGTACTCGCCGGTCAGCGTGTCGATCGACACCTCCGAGCAGGCGGCGCCATAGGCGAAGTAGTAGAACGGCCGACCCTTGCCGGCGGCGCGGTCCCAGTGGATCTCCGGCGTCTTGTAGAAACCGGCGGCGGAGAGATGCACCCGCGCGAGGTAGGCTTCCTTGATGAGGTCGTCGAACGGCATCCGGCGGTTGCCGATCAGCACGCAGTTCGGCTCGAACACCACCTGCTCGCGCTCCACCGCGTGCTTCTCGGCGGCGAAGTCGATCAGCCGGTCCTTGATCTGCTCTGCCGCGTTCTGCGCCGCCATGCCGTTGAGGTCCGACCCCGAGGACGCCGCCGTCGCCGAGGTGTTCGGCACCTTCGCCGTCGTCGTCGCGGTGATCTTCACCCGGTCGATGTCGATCTGGAACACGTCGGCGACCACCTGGGCGACCTTGGTGTTGAGCCCCTGCCCCATCTCGGTGCCGCCGTGGTTCAGGTGCACCGAGCCGTCGTTGTAGACGTGCACCAGCGCACCCGCCTGGTTGTACCAGGTCGCGGTGAAGCTGATGCCGAACTTCACCGGCGTCAGCGCGATGCCCTTGCGGATCACCCCGCCCCTCGCGTTCCGGTCGAGCACCGCCTGGCGTCGCGCCGCGTAGTCGACCGAGTCGGCGAGCTCGTCGACGATGCGGCCGATGATGTTGTCGGTGACGGTCTGGTGATAGGGCGTGACATTGCGATCGGTGTCGCCGTAGAAGTTGGCGCGCCGCACCTCGAGCGGATCCTTGCCGAGCGCGTAGGCGATCTCCTCCATGATCCGCTCGGCGACGATGAGCCCCTGCGGGCCGCCGAAGCCACGAAAGGCGGTGTTGGAAACCGTGTTCGTCTTCATCGGCTTGGAGACGAACCGCACCGCCGGGTAGTAATAGGCGTTGTCGGCATGGAACAGGGCGCGGTCGGTCACCGGCCCCGAGAGGTCGGCCGAGAAGCCGCATCGCGCCGCGAAGCTGCCGTCGACCGCGAGGATGCGCCCGTCGTCGTCGAAGCCGACCTCGTACTCGTTCAGGAAGTCGTGGCGCTTGCCGGTCGCCACCATGTCGTCGTCGCGGTCGGGCCGGAGCTTCACCGCGCGGTTCCACTTCTTCGCCGCCACCGCGGCGACGCTCGCGAAGAGGTTCGGCTGGGTCTCCTTGCCGCCGAAGCCGCCGCCCATGCGGCGCACGATGATCGTCACCGCGTTCGACGGCACGCCGAGCACGTGCGCCACCATGTGCTGCACCTCGGAGGGGTGCTGCGTCGAGGAATAGACCGTCACCTCGTCGTCCTCGCCGGGGAAGGCGAAGGCGATCATCCCCTCGAGATAGAAGTGGTCCTGCCCGCCGACGCGCATCACGCCCTTGAGCCGCCGCGGGGCCGCCGCCATCGCCGGCGCCACGTCGCCGCGCTCGAGCTTCAGCGGTTCGGTGACGAAGGGATAGTCGGCCGTCATCGCCTCGGCGACGTCGGTGACGAACGGCAGGTCGCGATACTCGACCCTGGCGAGCGTCGCCGCCCGCCGCGCCGCGTCGCGGGTCTCGGCGAGCACCGCGAAGATCGGCTGGCCGTGGAACTCCACCTTCTGGGCGAAGACCGGGTCGTCGTGCTTGCCAACCGGACTGATGTCGTTCGAGCCCGGAATGTCGGCGGCGGTCAGCACGTCGACGACGCCGGGCGCCGCGCGAACCGCGTCGAGGTCGATCGCCACGATCTCGGCGTGCGCCCGGTCGGCGAGGCCGAGATAGGCGTGCAGCGTGCCCGCGGGCTCGGCAATGTCGTCGGTGTATTCGGCGAGCCCCGTGACGTGCTTGTGCGCCGAGTCGTGGCGCTGGGCCACGTGGACGCCGCCGCGGATCGTGGTCTCGAGGGTGAGCTTGGGGGTATTCATCACACGGCCTCCCGCACCAGGCGCACCGGCTCGCCGGCAGTCTCCAACCAGAAGCGGCGCAAGAGGTTCGCGGCCACCCTGGCTCGGTATCCGGCGCTGGCGCGCCAGTCGGTCAGCGGCTGGAAGTCCTGCGCCATCGCCGCGGCCGCCGCCTCGACGGTCTCCGAGGTCCACGGCTGGCCGACCAGCGCCGCCTCCGCCGCCGCGGCGCGCTTCGGCGTCGCCGCCATGCCGCCGAACGCGAGCCGCGCCGCCGCCACCCGGCCGCCGTCGATCTCGACGTGGAAGCCGCAGGCGACCGCCGAGATGTCCTCGTCGCGCCGCTTGGTGACCTTGTAGGCAGCATCGAGCGACCCCGCCGCCGGCTTCGGCACGAAGATCGACTCGACGAACTCGCCCGGGTGCCGGTCCTGCTTGCCATAGGCGATGAAGAAGCTCTCCAGCGGCAGCGTCCTGCGCTCCGCGCCCTTCCGGAGCGTGACCGAGGCGCCGAGCGCGATCAGCACCGGCGGCGTGTCGCCGATGGGCGAGCCGTTGGCGACGTTGCCGCCGACCGTGCCCATCGCCCGCACCTGCCAGCCGCCGATCCGGCGCCAGTAGGCCGAAAGATGCGGGAACTCGGCATCGAGCACCGTCTGGAACTCGTCGTAGCTGACGCCGGCGCCGATCCGCACGCCGTCGGGCGTCACCTCGATCCCCTTCAGCTCGCCCAGGTGCGCGATGAAGACCGCGGGCGAGATGTTGCGCATGAACTTGGTGATCCAGAGCCCGACGTCGGTCGAGCCGGCGACGATCGTCGCCTTCGGCCGCTCCGCCAGCACCGCGGCGAGATCGTCGACGCTCGCGGGCACGATCACCTCGTCCTCGCCCACGCGGATCTCGACGCGCCGGCCGTCGTCGAGCGCGGCGAGCCGCGCCAGCACGGCGGCGCGCTCGGTGGCGAGCGGGTCGTTGGCGGGGTCGGCGGTGATCGACCGCGCCGCCGCGATGATCGGCTGGTAGCCGGTGCAGCGGCAGAGATTGCCCTGCAACGCCGTCTCGATCGCCTCGGTATCGGGCGAAGGGTCGCGCATCCAGAGCGCATAGAGCGACATCACGAACCCCGGCGTGCAGAAGCCGCACTGGCTGCCGTGGGTCTCGACCAGCGCCTGCTGCACCGGGTGCAGCTCGCCGCCCGCCCCGGCGAGGTGCTCGACGGTCACGACGTGGCAGAGATCGAGCGAGCCGACGAGCCGGATGCAGGCGTTGACCGGCTCGTAGACGAGGCCGTCGCCGCTGCGCCGCCCGACGAGCACGGTGCAGGCGCCGCAGTCGCCCTCGGCGCAGCCTTCCTTGCTGCCGCGCAGCCGGCGCTCCAGCCGCAGGTGATCGAGCAGGGTGTCGGACGGGCGAACCGCCGTGAGCCGCTCCTCTCGGTCGTTCAAGAGAAACCGGATCTCGTTTCGCATCGCAGTCAAGCTCATCACCTCCATCGCATGGTGGGACCCGCCGCAGCCATCAGAGCGCGGAAGCCCGCCGCACTCAACCGCGATCGCACGAAAACGCGCCATCCCGCTGCCGCTGCAAGCGAGATGGGCTGTTGCGCACGACGGCGCGCCCCCCGAATTCCCGACAATTCCAGACCTCCCGCGGCGATCTTCCGTCGCCGTCAAACCCCTCGATATTGCCAGAACCGACGCCGGGCGGAAGCCGGCGAAACGCTGAACTGTTTCAAATCGGAATTGACAATCCACGCCGCCGGGGAGCGGGCGGCCGGGCGCGCGTCAGGCGATGATGTCGGGCGTGATCTCGTCGCTCAGCCGCTGGATCTGGTCCTTGAGCATGAGCTTGCGCTTCTTCAGCCGGCGCAGCGTCAGCGCGTCGCCGCGGCCGTCGTCGAGCGCGGCGATCGCCTCGTCGAGGTCGCGATGCTCGCGCTGCAGGAGCTCGAGCTTCACCCGGAGCACTTCCTCGCGCGGCATTTCCGGCGTGCTGTTCATCGACCCGAAGCCTCCCGGAACCTGGCCCGGGTTATACCCGCGCGGCCCCGCTGCGGCTAGTCCCGGCAAGCGGCGCAGGCCCTTGTTTTTCCGGGCCGCCCTTCCCATCTCAGACCCGACGGAGCTGCCGCTCGAGGGGCTCCGTCGAGCAGTCGCTTGCAACAAGGGCTCGATCGAGAATGACCAAGGTGACCTTCGCTTCGCATCCCTACCTGCTCGGGTTCGAGAACCTCGACCGCCTGGTCGAGCGGACCGCGAAGTCGGGCAGCGACGGCTACCCGCCCTACAACATCGAGCAGCGGGGCGACGCGTCCTACCGCATCACCCTGGCGCTGGCCGGCTTCGCCGAGGCGGATCTCGCGATCACCCTCGAGAACAACCAGCTGGTGATCCGGGGACGGCAGGGCGACGACGACTGCGACGGCAGGACGTTCCTGCATCGCGGCATCGCGGCGCGGCAGTTCCAGCGCAGCTTTGTGCTGGCCGACGGCGTTGAGGTGACAGGGGCGATGCTCGAGCACGGCCTGCTGCACATCGATCTCGCCCGGTCCGCGCCGGAGACCGTCGTCCGCACCATCGCGATCAACGGCAAGAAACCCTGACGGAGGCCATCATGACCGATTTTCCCAGCCTGCCGGCCGAGCACACCAGCAAGGGCATCGTCTACGTCCGCGAGGTCAAGACCGCCGACCTCCCCGAGCAGATCCGCGCCCAGACCGCCGGCATCGATCACCTCTATGCGATTCACGCCGCCACCGGCGAGGTGCTGGCGCTGGTCCCCGACCGCGCGCAGGCGTTCATCGTCGCCCGGCAGAACGAGTTCTCGCCGGTCAGCGTCCACTGACCGAGGCGCGCCGGCTCCTCAACACCGCGTCGGGTGGTCTGCGCCCGACGCGCGTCCCCGCCGGCTTCAGCCCTTAATCGAAGATTAGGCAGGCAACTCCAGCACAGTTGCCTTGCCACCTCCAGCCATGCGATTGAAGTCCCATCCCAATGATGCTGGATGACAATCGTGGCGACGGCAAACTACTATTCCGCTATTAACTTGTATCCTTACTTCGATCTTGATCGGTACGATACTGCTACTGCCGACAAGACTCTGCTCAAGGGCACCCTGAACGGCTACGAGCTGAAGATCGCGGGCAAATTCAACTTCTGGGTCTACGATCCCCACTACGACGACAACTACGGCATTGAAGGCACCCTCACGTCGCTCTCGCTGTCGCGGGGCGGCAAGGCCGTCGTCACGCTGACGGGCCTCGCGCACGACTTCATGGACTTGGATCACACCGCGACCGACTATGGCGGCAAGGCCGCGATGCAGCTTCTGCTCCGCGGCAACGACGCGATCAACGGATCGGCGTCAGCAGACAGCCTGAGCGGCTTTGCCGGTCACGACACCGTGCGCGGCAACGGCGGTGCCGACTCGCTGTCCGGGGACGCGGGCAACGACCGTCTGGTCGGCGGAGCCGGGCTCGACCATCTCACCGGCGGGAGCGGCAGCGACACCTTCGTCTTCCTCAAGACGAGCGAGAGCGCCACGTTCGCCCACCGTGACGTGATCGAGGACTTTACTCGCTTCGACACCATCGACCTGAAGGCGATCGACGCTGACACCACCCATGCCGGCAACCAGGCCTTTCACTGGATCGGCAGTCGCGGCTTCACCGGCACAGCGGGCGAGCTCCGCGAGGTGAATGGAATCCTCAACGGCGACGTCGACGGCGACAAGCACGCCGACTTCCTTGTCGAGGTGCAGAACGCCGATGCCCGAGTGCACCTCTTGCTGGCCGACCTCGTGCTCTGAGCCCGGCCACCTACCGCCCGACGATCTCCGCGACCTGCGGGGCCGGCTCGCCGGCCTCGCCAAGGCTCGCAAGGAAGCGCTCCGCGTCGAGCGCGGCCATGCAGCCCATGCCGGCGGAGGTGACCGCCTGGCGGTAGATCGGATCGGCGATGTCGCCGGCGGCGAAGACCCCGGGGACCGAGGTCGCGGTCGATCCGGGCCTGGTCAGCACGTAGCCGCCGTGGTGCAGCTCGAGCTGGCCGGCGACGAGCTCCGAGGAGGGGGCGTGGCCGATCGCGATGAAGACGCCGTCCGCGGCGAGCGTCTGCTCCTTGCCGCTACCGACGTCGCGCAGCCGGACCCCGGTCACCCCCTTCGGCTCGGTCTCTCCCAGCACCTCGTCGAGCACGTGGTTCCAGATCACCCGCACCTTGGGGTGGCGGAACAGCCGGTCCTGCAGCACCTTCTCGGCGCGCAGGCTGTCGCGGCGGTGCACCAGCGTGACCTTCGACGCGAAGTTGGTCAGGAACAGCGCCTCCTCGACCGCGGTGTTGCCGCCTCCCATCACCACCACCTCGCGGCCGCGATAGAAGAAGCCGTCGCAGGTGGCGCAGGCGGAGACGCCGAAGCCCTTGAACGCCTCCTCCGACGGCAGGCCGAGCCACCGCGCTTGCGCGCCGGTGGCGAGGATCACCGCCTCGGCGGCATAGACCGTGCCGCCGTCGCCGATCGCGGTGAACGGGCGCTTGCCGAGGTCGAGCCGGGCGATGTGGTCGGAGACGATCTCGGCCCCGGTGGCGCGCGCGTGCGCCTCCATGCGCTCCATCAGCGCCGGCCCCTGCACCTCGACGTCGCCGGGCCAGTTCTCGACCTCGGTGGTGATGGTCAGCTGGCCGCCCGGCTGGATGCCCTGGACGAGCACGGGCTCGAGCATGGCGCGCGCGGCGTAGATCGCCGCGGTGTAGCCGGCCGGGCCGGAGCCGATGATGAGAAGCCGGATGTGGCGGGGCTCCGACATGCGCTGCGACCTTCCTGAACCGAAACCGGCCCGTACATATAGGGGCGGCTTCCGGGCGCCTCAAGCGGCAGCGGCGGGCGCTCTTTCGCCTCGACGCCGACGCTCCCGACGGATTTGGCGGTGACAAATCCGTCCGCATCCGCCTGCCGGGATGGTGTCAGGCTCCCGTCGGCTCTGGCCTCGGGGCGCGGGGCGCCGCTAGATGGGGCCTTCTTCAGCCGGGGAGCCGCCGATGCCGCGCCTCATCGACGCCGTGCAGCGCGCCGCCGGGCTCGTGCTCATCCGCGCCGCCGAGCTGCGCCGGCCGCGGCTGAGCCTCGGGGTGCGGCTCGCCGCCTTCGACGCCTGTGGCGGCGTGTTCCTGGTGCGGCACTCCTACCTGCCCGGCCTGCACCTGCCGGGCGGCGGCGTCGATCCGGCGGAGAGCTGCCGCGCGGCGGCGATCCGCGAGGCGCGCGAGGAGGGCGGCCTCGCCTTCGACGCGGCGCCGGAGCTCTTCGCCGTCTACCACAACCCCGCCGGCGGGCGCCGCGATCACGTGCTCCTCTATGTCGTGCAGGGCGCGCGCCAGCCGGCGCCGCATCGCCCTTCGCTGGAGATCCGCGACGCGCGCTTCCATCCGCTCGACGCGCTGCCCGCAGACGTCACGCCGGCGACTCGAGCGCGGCTCGACGAGGTGCTCGGCCGCATGCCGCCGTCCGAGACCTGGTAGGCCGCGCTCAGGCCACCTCGAGCACCACCTTGCCGATCGCGGCCGAGCTCTCGAGCCAGGCGTGGGCGGCGGCGGCCTCGGCGAGCGGAAAGCGGCGGTCCATCACCGGCGCGATGCGGCCGGCCTCGAGGAGCGGCCAGACCTCGCGGCGGAGCGCCTCGGCGATGCGCGCCTTCGCCTCCACCGACTGCGGGCGCAGCGTCGAGCCGGTGATCGTCAGCCGCTTCACCATGACCTGGGCGAAGTTCAGCGCCACCTCGGCGCCCTTCTGGTGGGCGATCATGACAAGCCGCCCGTCCGGCGCGAGCGCGCGCACGTCGCGCGGCAGGTAGTCGCCGCCGACCATGTCGAGGATCACGTCGACGCCGCGCCCGGCCGTCGACTCGCGCACCGCGGCGACGAAGTCGGCCTCGCGGTAATTGATCGCCATCTCGGCGCCGAGCTCGAGGCAGGCCTGGCATTTCGCCTCCGAGCCCGCCGTCGCGAAGACCCGCGCGCCGCGCAGTCGCGCGAGCTGGATCGCGGTGGTGCCGATGCCCGACGAGCCGCCGTGCACGAGAAGGCTCTCGCCGGCCGCGAGCCGGCCACGGTCGAAGACGTTGGTCCAGACGGTGAAGAACGTCTCGCAGAGCGCGCCGGCCTCGGCCATGCCGAGCGGCCGCGGCACCGGCAGCGCGTGCTCGGCCGGGGTGAGGGCGTATTCCGCGTAGCCGCCGCCCGGCAGCAGGGCGCAGACCGCGTCGCCCTCGCGCCAG
>JBDHSS010000084.1:0-10462 GCA_039808205.1 Paracoccaceae bacterium
CGCCGCTTGCGCCACGGCGCGGGCCGGCTGGGCCGAGGCGACCATCACGGCGCGGAGCGGCGGCGGCGGCACCACGGCGGCGACCGCCGGCATGCTGTCGAAGCCCGCGTCCATGAGCTTCGCCGCGTCGATGTTGCGCTGCGCCGTGGACTTGTCGCCGAGGACGGCGACGATGACGCGCTTGTTGCCGCGCTGCGCCGAGGAGACGACGTTGAAGCCGGCCGCCTTGGTGTAGCCGGTCTTGATGCCGTCCGCACCGGGATAGGCGTCGAGGAGCCGCCGATTCGTGTTCTTGACCGTGGCGAGGCCGGCGGAGGTCGAGGTGCGGCCGAAGATGTTGTAGTACTGCGGGAAGTCGTAGACGAGGCGCCGCCCGAGCGTCGCCATGTCGCGCGCCGTGGTCATGTGCCCCTCGCGCGTCAGGCCGTTGGCGTTGCGGAAGCTGGTGTTGGTCATGCCCATCGCGCGGGCGTAGGCGTTCATCCGGGCGGCGAAGGCGGCCTCGGAGCCCGCCACCGCCTCGCCCATCGCGGTCGCGGCGTCGTTGGCCGACTTGATCGCGGCGGCGCGGATCAGGTAGCGCAGCTCGATCTGCTGCCCCGGACGCAGGCCGAGGCGCGAGGGCGGCTCGCTCGCCGCGTGTGCCGAGACGGTGATCTTCTGGTCGAGCGACATGCGCCCGGCGCGCAGCTCGTCGAAGACGATGTAGAGCGTCATCATCTTGGTGAGCGAGGCCGGGTGGACGCGGGTGTCGGCGTTGACCGCCTTGATGACCCGGCCGGTCCGAGCGTCCATCACCAGGGCGGCGTATTGCTGCGCCTGCGCGGCTGCTGCCAGAAATAGAAATCCAACGGCGAGAATCACCCCGCGCGACACGGTCTTGACCATCACTGCCTCCGGCGCGCAGGGCGCCATGCCTCGGGTTTATGCGGACGCTAGGGAGCGACCGATTTATTTTTCGTTAAGCTAGCATGGAGGCTCGGGGTCGAAAATACGTTTGTTTCAACGAGTGCTGCGGTGTGGCTCACCTGCCCGCAAAAGTTTTATGGTGCACCGCAGCAAAACCTCTTGACGCAGTGCAGCATGATCCGTATATCGGGGCCATCGGAGGAACAACGTAACACAACCGGAGTTGAGAAGATGACCACCCGCGCTACCGCCGCCGCCAAGACCGCCGCCGAGAAGTCGCTCGACGTGACCCAGAACGTCATGCAGGAGGCCACTGCGAAGGTCGAGACCTTCGTCGCCGACACGCAGAAGACCGTCACCGAGCAGGTCGAGAAGCTCACCAAGGGCCTCGAGGGCCTGACGACCTTCAGCCAGGAGAACGTCGACGCGTTCGTGAAGTCGTCGGAGATCGCCGCGAAGGCCGCCGAGGGCATCGGCACCGAGATCAGCGCCTACTCGAAGAAGGCGTTCGAGGACGGCGTTGCCGCCGCGCAGGACTTCGCCTCGGCCAAGACGCTCACCGAGCTCTTCGAGAAGCAGACCTCCTACGCCCAGTCGGCCTTCGAGGGCTTCGTCAGCCAGACCACCAAGATGAACGAGATCTACGTGGCCGCCGCCAAGGACATCAGCGCCCCGATCGGCGCGCGCGTGACCGCGGCCACCGAGGCGCTGAAGTCCTTCAGCCTCTGAGCCGGCCGTACCCGGTTCGACATTATTATATGGTACGTCCTTCGCGGGCGCTCATCCTCCCTGGCGGCCTGCAACGGCGAGATTAACCAGTACCTCCCCGGTGGCCAAGCGGCTGCCGGGGCCTTTTACGTCGGACGCCCGCTCGGGCGGCCGGTCGCAGGAGCGGGGTGGCCTTCGGCCGCCCCCTTTTCTATTCGCGCCGATGGCATATAGTGGTGCGAAGTAGCGAGATTTCGGCTTTTCCTTGGAACCCAGGATGACAGCGTCGGACCAGAGGACCCCGGGCGGCAACGCCGGCCTTCTCACCAAAACGCGCACCCGGACGCAGCGGCCCCCCCTCTACAAGGTGATGCTGCTGAACGACGACTACACGCCCATGGACTTCGTCGTGCACGTGCTGGAGCGCTTCTTCGGGATCGAGCGCCAGCAGGCGGTCGACATCATGATGACCGTGCATCGCAAGGGCCTCGCGGTCGTCGGCGTGTTCTCGTTCGAGATCGCCGAGACCAAGGTCACGCAGGTGATGGACTACGCCCGCCGCAACCAGCACCCCCTGCAGTGCACGATGGAACGGGAGTAGGGGCGCCCGCGCCCGGCCCATGTCCTTGACCGATCGCCTGAGCCTGGCCGCGGAGTCGGGCGCGCTGCCGCTGCCGGCCGAGGGCGGCATCGTCGTGCTCGGCGCACGGCCCTCGCGCTTTCTCGACCTGGTGCCGGCCGCGCGGCTCTGTTGCGAGCAGGGCTTCCGGCCGCTGTTCGACGCACTTCGCGCGGCGAATCGCCCGGTCGAGCCCGCGCTCGCCCCGGCAGCCACGGGCGCGGCAATGGTCGTCGTTCACCTGACGCGGAGCCGCGCGGAGACACTCGGCACCATCGCGCGCGGGCTGGCGGTGCTGGCGGCGGGCGGCCTCCTGGTCATCGACGGCAGCAAGACCGACGGGGTCGACGCGCTCGCGCGCGCGGTCGGGCGCGCGTTGCCGCTCACGGGCAGCTTCGTGAAGGCGCACGGCCGGACGGTCTGGGCCGAGCGCCCGGCGACGCTGCCCGATGCAGTGGCGGCCTGGGCCGCGGCGAGCGCGCTCGCGCCGAACGCCGAGGGCTTCCTGACCGCGCCCGGAATGTTCTCGCCCGAGCACGCCGACCCGGGCAGCCGGCAGCTGGCCGCCGCCATCGCCGGCAGGCTGTCGGGGCACGTCGCCGACCTCGGCGCCGGCTGGGGCTGGCTGGCCGCGCGGGCGCTAGCGACGAACCCGAGCGTCACGACACTCGATCTTCACGAGGCCGACGCGGCGTCGCTCGCGGCGGCACGCGCGAATGTCGCCGATCCGCGCGCGGCGTTTCACTGGAGCGACGTGACGCGGCTCGCCGCCGGCGCCGTCCGCTGCGACGCGGTCATCAGCAATCCGCCGTTCCACCAGGGCCGCGCCGCCACGCCCGACCTCGGCGCAAGCTTCATCACGGCCGCGGCGCGGATCCTGAAGCCGCAAGGCGCGCTCTTTCTGGTTGCCAACCGCTCGCTGCCCTACGAGGCGCCGCTGGCGGCGGCGTTCCGGCACGTCGAGAAGCTGGCGGAGGATGGCCACTACAAGGTCTTTCGCGCGGTCCGGCCGCAGCGCGCGTGAGGCTGGACATCTCCGGCGTTCCGGCGACACTAGAGCGACCATCGCGTGGAGGGGATCATGAGCGGATTAGGCTGGATCAGCTTTCTCATCGTCGGGCTGATCGCCGGATGGGTCGCGGACAAGCTGATGCGACGCGACCACGGGCTGGTGGAGAACCTCGTCGTCGGCGTGGTCGGCGCCTATATCGGTGCGTTCCTGTTCCGGCTGCTCGGGCTGACCTCGACGGGCTTCGTCGGCGCGCTGGTGGTGGCGATCGTCGGCTCGGTGGTGCTGCTTGCCATCGTCGGCGCGATTCGTCGGCGCGGCTGAGGCAGGCCGGGTCGGAAGAGCACGGGTGAGGCGGCGGCCGGCGTTCGGGTGAAATCCCGAGTGCGGTCGCTGCTTGCCCGACCGGCGTGCGCTTCGGAACAAGCAGCCGGCGCCTCGCGGCATCAACCGACTGCGACGCTAACCGGCTGCGGAGTTAACCGACGGCGAAGGAGGGTGCTTCGCGGCAGGCCCTCCGTGCGCTACGCCTGTCAGGGGATGCGATGGCGTTAACCAGTTAACCACGCGGCCCGCGTCAGCGGCGGCGGCCCTTGCGGTCCTCCTTGCGCCGGACGATGCGGCTTTTGGCGAGCTGCCGCTTTGGCCCGGCCTTGTTGCCGCGCGGCGGCGTCGGCAGCCTGCGCCCCTCGACCTCGAGCAGCTCGAAGAGCAGCCCGCCGGTGATCGGCGCCGCCTCGGCCAGCCGCACCAGCACGCGCTGGCCGAGGCCGAGCACCCGGCGGGACTTCTCGCCGGTCAGGGTCTGGGTGTCGGGGTCATAGGCGAAGTACTCCCGCCCTACGCCCGAGATCGGAACCAGCCCGTCGGCGCCGCTGTCGTCGAGCTTCACGAAGAGGCCGAAGCGGGCGACGCCGGAGATTGTGCCCTCGAACTCCGAGCCGACCCGGTCGGCCAGATAGGCCGCGAGGTAGCGGTCGGTGGTGTCGCGCTCGGCCAGCATCGAGCGGCGCTCGGTCATCGAGATGTGCTCGGCGGTCTCGGCCAGCGCCGCCTCCTCGTCGCGGGTGAGCCCGTCGTCGCCCCAGCGGTGGGCGCGGATCAGCGCCCGGTGCACGACGAGGTCGGCATAGCGGCGGATCGGCGAGGTGAAGTGCCCATAGCGCGGCAGGTTGAGGCCGAAGTGGCCGAAGTTCTCCGGCGCGTAGTAGGCCTGGGTCATCGCGCGCAGCACGCTCATGTTGACCATCTCGGCGTGCTCGGTGCCGGCGACGCCGTCGAGGAGGCGATTGAGCTGCGCGGTCCGCAGCACCTGGCCTTTGGCCAGCGTCAGGCCGACCGATTCGACCACGGCGCGCAGCCCCTCGAGCTTCTCCGGGCTCGGCTCCTCGTGCACGCGATAGAGCAGGTGGACCTTGCGCGCCTCGAGCTCCTCGGCGGCGGCGACGTTGGCGAGGATCATGAAGTCCTCGATCAGCCGGTGCGCGTCGAAACGGTCGCGGAACGCCACCCACAGCACCTTGCCGTCGTCGGAGAGCACGATGCGCCGCTCCGGCAGGTCGAGGTTCAGCGGCTGGCGCAGGTCGCGGGCGCGGTGCGCCGCGCGCCAGGCGTCCCAGAGTGGCGCGATCACCGTCGCCACCAGCGGCGCGGTCGCCGCGTCCGGCGCACCGTCGGCGGCGGCCTGCGCCTGGGCGTAGCTCAGGGTCGCCTGCGAGCGCATCAGGCCGCGGGTGAAGCGATGGCCGCGCTTGTTGCCGCCCGCGTCGAGCACCAGCCGGACGGCGATGCAGGGGCGGTCGGCGCCGTCGACGAGCGAGCAGAGATCGCCCGAAAGGCGCTCGGGCAGCATCGGCACCACGCGGTCGGGGAAATAGGTCGAGTTGCCGCGCCGGCGCGCCTCGCCGTCGAGCGCCGAGCCGGGCCGGACGTAGGCGGCGACGTCGGCGATCGCCACCCAGACCACGTGGCCGCCGGGATTGGCCGGGTCGTCGTCGGCCATCGCCGCGACAGCATCGTCGTGGTCGCGGGCATCCGATGGGTCGATGGTGACGAAGGGGAGCGCGCGCAAGTCCTCGCGGCGCCCGAGCGGCGTCGGTAGGGCGGCGTCCGCCTCGGCGAGCGCCGACTCGGGGAAGGCGTCGGGGATGCCGTGCTCGTGGATGGCGATGAGCGAGACGGACTTCGGCGCCGACGGATCGCCGAGCCGGGCGACGATGCGCGCGCGCGGCAGGCCGTAGCCACGCGCCTCGCCGACCTGCTCGGCCTCGACGAGCTCGCCGTCGCGGGCGCCGGCGCGGTCGACGGCGGCGACCTGCCAGTCGCGGTCGGTGCGCTTGTCGATCGCGGCGATGCGGCCGCCGGCCTCGCCCTCGTGGTAGATGCCGATCACCCGCCGCGGGCCCATGCCGATCCGGCGGATGATCCGCGCGGCGAGCGGCGCCGCCTCGCCCTCGAGCGGCACGATCCGCCCGAGCAGCCGGTCGCCGGCGCCGAGCGCGGGGTCGTCGCGGCGGGTCAGGATCAGGAGCCGGGGCAGGGGGGCGTCGTCTTCCCACTCGGTCGGCTCGCCCCAGAGGTTGCCTTCCGAATCGGCGCCGGCCACCTTGAGGACGAGCACCGGCGGCAGGTCGCCCGGCGGCCGCACCCGCTTGCGCCGGCGCTCGAGAAGGCCCTCGCGCGTCATCCGCGCGAGGAGCTGCTTGAGCTCGACCTTGGCCGCGCCCTTGAGGCCGAACGCGCGGGCGATGTCGCGCTTCGTGGTCGCGTCGGGGTGCTCGCCGAGGTAGGCGAGGATCTCGTCGGGGGAGGGGAGCCGCTGCATCGCTCAGGCCCCTAGCACGCCCCGCCGGCGGGCGTCAGGTCGAAAAGCGCGGCCTCAGCCCGGATACCAGTCGGCCCGCACCACCTTGGTCTGAGCGCCGCCGTCGCCGACCAGCGCCGCAAAGGCATCGATGTCGCTTCCCTTGTAGTGATACGGATAGACGAGCGTCGGCTGGAAGGCGGCGACCGCCGCGGCCGCCTGCTCGATCGACATGGTGTAGGGCAGGTTCATCGGCAGGAAGGCAATGTCGACATCGGTCATCGCGCGCATCTCCGGCGTGTCCTCGGTGTCGCCGGCGATGTAGATCCGCCGGCCGCCGATCCGCAGCAGATAGCCATTGTCCCGGCCCTTCGGGTGGTACTTCAGCCGATCGGGCGTCAGATTGTAGGCGGGGATTGCGTCGATCGGGATGCCGTTCGCGGTGGTGGTCTCGCCGTTGCCGATCGCGGTGGCCACCGCCTGCAGCTCGGCGGGGAGCTTGGCGTGCACGGAAGGGTTGACGAGGAGGCGGGCGCCGGGCTGGACGAGCGCCTGCAGCGTCGGCACGTCGAAGTGGTCGGGATGTTCGTGGGTGACGAGAACGAGCGCGGGCGGCGGCAAGCCCCGGTACTTCGCCGCGCCGCCGACCGGGTCGTTGTAGAGGACGAGCTCGGGCGTCGCCATGACGAAGGAGGCATGCTCGACCGGGTGGATCACCAGCTCGCCGGCATCGAGCGGGTAGGTGTCGCCCGCGAGCCGCGCCGTTTCGGCGCGCGCGGCGACTGCACCGCTGCCGAGCGCCGCGGCGCCGAGGATGATCGTCTGCCTGCGGGAAAGCCGCATCGTCTCCTCCCTTGCTGTCGTTCGCACGAAGATAGGGCGGCGCGGCCGATTTCAACGTGGCCTTGGCCGGCGACGGGGATCGTGGGAGGCTGGCGGCCTGAAGCAATTCGGGAGCGCGCATGTTCAGCCACATCCTTCTGCCGACCGACGGGTCGGAGCTCGCCGGAATGGCGGTGGACCGCGGGCTCGCGCTCGCGAAGGCGCTCGGCGCGAAGGTGACGATCCTGACGATCGCCGAGCCCTTCTACGCGCTCAGCGCCGATGCCGCGCAGATCGACAGCACGCGGCAGGCCTACGAGCAGCAGACCGCGAAGCACGCGGCCAAGGTTGCCGCCGACGGCCTCGCCAAGGCGGAGGCCGCGGGCGTCGCGGCGGAGAGCGTCGTGCGCCGGGCGGACGCGCCGTGGCAGGAGATCGTCGCGGTCGCGGGCGAGATCGGGGCCGATCTCGTCGCCATGGCCTCGCACGGCCGGCGCGGCCTGTCGGCGCTGATGCTCGGCAGCCAGACCGCGCGGGTGCTCGCGCAATCGAAGGTGCCGGTGCTGGTGTTCCGCTGAGCCGCGGTCACTCCTCCGGGTCGCCGGCCGCGGGCTTGCGGGCGGCTTTCGGCTTCGCAGCCTTCGGCTTGGCGGCCTTGGCGGCGGCAGGTTTGGCGGCCTTGGCCTTGCGCGCGGGCTTCTTCGGCGCCTTGGCGGCAATGAGCTCGAGCGCCTGCTCGAGGCTGACGGCCTCCGGCGCGATGTCCTTCGGCAGCGTGGCGTTGACCCGCTCCCACTTCACGTAAGGCCCGTAGCGGCCTTCGTAGAGCCCGATCTCGCCGCCGTCGGGATGCTCGCCGAGCACGCGGAGCGGCTTGACCGCGGCCCGGCCGCCGCCTGAGCCGCGCGCCGCCTTCTGGGCAAGGACCTCCATGGCGCGGTTCATGCCGATGGTCAGGACCTCCTCGGGATCCTTCAGGTTGGCGTAGGTCTTGCCGTGCTTGACGTACGGCCCGAAGCGGCCGATCGAGGCCTCGACCGGCTGGCCGTCCTCGGGGTGGATGCCGATCTCGCGCGGCAGCGAGAGAAGCGCGAGGGCGCGGTCGAGGTCGAGCGCCTCCGGATCCATGCCCTTCGGGATCGAGGTGCGGCGCGGCTTCGCGCCGTCCTTGGCCTCGCCGAGCTGAACGTAATAGCCGTAGGGGCCCTTGCGGATGGTCACGTCCTGCGGAAGGACGTCCTCCTCCTCGAAGACGGCGCCGCCGATCGTGCCCTGGCCGAGCACCTTGCCGTCGAGCGCGGAGCCCTCGGCATCGCCGGCGAGCGGGCGGGTGTAGCGGCACTCGGGATAGTTCGAGCAGCCGATGAACGCCGAGCCGTTGCGCGAGGTTTTGAGCGAGAGGAGGCCGGCGCCGCAGGCCTTGCAGCGCCGCGGCTCGGGGTCGTCCGGGGTCGTCGGGAACAGATGCGGCGCGAGCACCTCGTTGATCTTGTCGAGCACCTCGGAGATGCGCAGGCCCTCGGTCTCGCCGAGCGCGGCCGAGAAGTCGCGCCAGAACCGCGCGAGCAGCGTCTTCCAGTCTTCCTCGCCGGTCGTCACCCGGTCGAGATCCTCCTCGAGGTCGGCCGTGAAGTCGTAGTCGACGTAGCGGCCGAAGTAGTTGGCGAGGAAGGCGGTGACGAGCCGCCCCTTGTCCTCGGGGAACAGCCGGTTCTTCTCCTTGCGCACATAGCCGCGCTCCTGGATCGTCGAGACGATCGAGGCATAGGTGGAGGGGCGCCCGATGCCGAGCTCCTCCATGCGCTTGACCAGCGTCGCCTCGGTGTAGCGCGGCGGCGGCTGGGTGAAGTGCTGCTCGGGCGTGATGGCGCGCTTCTCGGCCGGCTCGCCGGAGACGATCTGCGGCAGGCGGCCGCCGTCCTCGTCGTCGGAGAGATCGAACTCGGCGTCGTCGCGGCCCTCGGTATAGACCTTGAGGAAGCCGTCGAAGGTCACGACCTGGCCGGTGGCGCGCAAGGCCACCGCGCCGTCGGCGCTCGCCACGTCGACGGTGGTGCGTTCGAAGCGCGCCGCCTCCATCTGGCTCGCGACCGACCGCTTCCAGACGAGATCGTAGAGCTTCCACTGGTCGGGCTCAAGCTTCAGCCCGTCGGGATGCGCGCGCATGTCGGTCGGGCGGATGCACTCGTGCGCTTCCTGGGCGTTCTTCGCCTTGTTCTTGTACATGCGCGGCGACTTCGGCACGTAGGCCTCGCCATAACGCGCCTTGATGACCTCGCGGGCGGACATGACGGCCTCGGGCGCCATGTCGATGCCGTCGGTGCGCATGTAGGTGATGTGGCCGGCCTCGTAGAGCCGCTGGGCGGCGTTCATCGTCTGCCGCGCGCCGAAGCCGAACTTGCGGCTCGCCTCCTGCTGCAGCGTCGAGGTCATGAACGGTGCCGCGGGGTTGCGCGTCGCGGGCTTCGACTCCACGGCCGAGACGGCGAGGTCGCGTGCGGCGATCATTGCGACGGCGCGCGTCGCGGCCGCCTCGTCGGCGAGGTCGTAGCGATCGAGCTTCTTCGCATCGAGGCTGACGAGGCGCGCCTCGAAGGTGTCGCCGCGCGGGGTGGCGAGCAGCGCCTTCACCGTCCAGTATTCGCGGGCGCGGAACGCCTCGATCTCCATCTCGCGCTCGACGATGAGCCGCAGCGTCACCGACTGCACGCGGCCGGCGGAGCGCGAGCCCGGCAGCTTGCGCCAGAGCACCGGCGAGAGCTTGAATCCCACGAGATAGTCGAGCGCGCGGCGCGCGAGATAAGCGTCGACGAGCTCCATGTCGATCTGGCGCGGGTTGGCCATCGCGTTCGTCACCGCCGACTTGGTGATGGCGTTGAACACCACCCGCTCGACGTCGGTATCCTTCTTCACCGCCTTTCGGCCCGTGAGCGCCTCGAGCAGGTGCCACGAGATCGCCTCGCCCTCGCGGTCGGGGTCGGTGGCGAGGATGAGCTTGCCGTCGGACTTCAGCGCCTCGGCGATTGCGCGGATGTGCTTGGCGCTGTCGGAGGCGACCTCCCACTTCATTTCGAAGTCGTGGTCGGGATCGACCGAGCCGTCCTTGGGCGGCAGGTCGCGCACGTGGCCGTAGGAGGCGAGCACGGTATAGCCCGGCCCGAGGTACTTGTTGATGGTCTTGGCCTTGGCGGGGGATTCGACGACGACGACGGCCATGGAGCGCTCCTGACGCGGCCGCCGGGGCTCGGGCCCGGCGTCCGGCGGCCTAATTGGTTCCGCAGCGGGGGAATGTCAACGAATGCTCGGCCGGGGGCCGAGTCGGCCTCGGGTCGGAGCGGTCAGAGGGCGAGGCTGACCCGGCCGCCCGGATGGCGGCGGATCCGCGCCTCGAGCTCGAGGTCGATGAGCGCCGCGGTGACGAGCGCCGCGGGCAGCCCGAGGTCGCGGATGAGCGCGTCCTCCTCGACCGGCGCGGGCCCGAGGAGCCCAAGAAGGCGGCCGAAGAGGTCGTCGCCGCCGGCAGGCAGCTCGGGCGCCGGCGGCGGGCGCGGGACGACCGGCGGGGTCGAGAGCCGCGGCGCGAGGGCCTCGG
>JBDHSS010000085.1:0-10366 GCA_039808205.1 Paracoccaceae bacterium
AGGCGCCGGCGCGCGGCTGCCTCAACATCCACGCCTCGCTCCTGCCGCGCTGGCGCGGCGCGGCGCCGATCCAGCGCGCGGTGATGGCGGGCGATGCCGCGACCGGCGTCTCGATCATGGCGATGGAGGCGGGGCTCGACACCGGGCCGGTGCTCCTCGCCGAGGCGGTCCCGATCGGCCCGCGCGACACCGCGGGCACGCTGCACGACCGGCTGGCGGCGCTCGGCGCCCGGCTCGTCGTCGCGGCGCTCGCCGGTCTCGACGACCTGGTGCCGGTGCCGCAGCCGGAGGCGGGCGTCACCTACGCGGCGAAGATCGACAAGGCCGAGGCGCGCGTCGACTGGCGCCAGCCGGCGGTCGAGATCGACCGGCTGATCCGCGGCCTCGCGCCGTTCCCCGGCGCCTGGACGACGCTCCGCGGCGAGCGAGTCAAGCTCCTCCTCTCCGAGGTCGCGGGCGGCGCCGGGCCGCCGGGTGTTGCGCTCGACGACGCCCTCACCATCGCCTGCGGCGATGGCGCGGTGCGGCTCCTCGTGCTGCAGCGCGCGGGGCGGGCGGCGATGGACGCGGCGAGCTTCCAGCGCGGCAGCTTCGTCGCGGCCGGCGATCGGCTGGGCTGAGCCCTCCGCGGAAACCACGGGCGGCGAGCCCGATTGGCAACCCGCCGCCGATCCTTGAAGATGCCGCCATGAGCCGCCCGGACATCCTCTTTCCGCTCTTCGCCGAGCTCGATGCGCTCGACGGCGTCGGGCCGAAGACCACGCGGCTCTTCGCGCGCATGGAGATCGAGAAGCCGGCGGATCTGGTGATGACGCTGCCCCTCGGCGGCGTCGACCGGCGGCTGCGCGGCTCCATCCGCGAGGCGCGGCTGCCCGAGGTCGTCACCGTCGAGGTCGAGATCGGCCTGCACCAGCCGTCGACGGCGCGGAACCGACCCTACCGCATCCACGTGCGCGATGCGCTGACCGAGTTTCAGCTCGTCTTCTTTCACCCGCGCGCCGACTGGCTGCGCGAGAAGTTCCCGAGCGGCCAGCGCCGGATCGTGTCGGGGCGGGTCGAAATCTTCGACGGCATCGCCCAGATGGTGCATCCCGACCACGTGCTGCGGGTGGGCGAGGCCGAGCGGCTGCCGGCCTACGAGCCGGTCTATCCGCTGACCGAAGGGCTGTCGCTGAAGACGATGATCCGCGCCGTCCGATCCGCGCTCGAGCGCGCGCCGGAGCTGCCCGAATGGATCGAGCCGAGCGTCCTCGCCACGCGGCGCTGGCCCGCCTGGCGCGCGGCGCTCACTGCTTCGCACGCGCCCGAGGGGCCGGCCGACCTCGCGCCAACGACGGCGGCTCGCGCGCGGCTCGCCTACGACGAGCTTCTCGCGCACCAGATGACGCTGGCGCTGGTGCGCGCCCGGCAGCGCCGCCCCAAGGGCTTCGCGACGAAGGGCGACGGCCGGCTGCAACGGGCGGTGATTGGCTCCCTGCCCTATCCGCTGACCGGCGCGCAGCGACGGGCGGTCGCCGAGATCACCGGCGACATGGCCTCGCCGCTCAGGATGAACCGGCTGCTGCAGGGCGACGTCGGCGCGGGCAAGACGCTCGTTGCCTTCCTTGCCATGCTCGCCGCGGTCGAGGCAGGCGGGCAGGCGGCGATGATGGCGCCGACCGAGATCCTCGCGCGCCAGCACCTCTCGTCGCTCGAGCCGCTGGCCGCGGCGGCCGGCGTGCGGCTCGAGCTCCTGACCGGGCGCGACCGCGGTGCCGAGCGGCGGAAGAAGCTCGCGGCGCTGGCGTCGGGCGCCACCGCGATCGCCGTCGGCACGCACGCGCTCTTCCAGAAGGACGTCGCCTTCCGCGACCTGCGCCTCGCCGTCGTCGACGAGCAGCACCGCTTCGGCGTGCGGCAGCGGCTCGACCTCGGCGCCAAGGGCGAGGCGACCGACGTGCTGGTGATGACCGCGACGCCGATCCCGCGCAGCCTGACGCTTGCGCACTTCGGCGACATGGATCTCTCGGTCCTCGACGAGAAGCCGCCGGGACGGCAGCCGGTCGAGACCGCGCTCGTCTCGGCCGCGCGCACCGGCGAGGTCGTCGAGCACCTCGCGCGCGCGCTCGCCGCCGGGCGGCAGGCCTACTGGGTGTGTCCGCTGGTCGGTGATTCGGAGACCGCGGAGATGACCGCCGCCGAGGAACGCTTCGCGAGCCTCCGCCTGGCGCTCGGCGCCGAGCGCGTCGGGCTCGTGCACGGGCAGATGCCGCCGGCACAGAAGGACGCGGCGATGGCCGACTTCGCCGCCGGCCGCAGCCGGCTTCTCGTCGCCACCACGGTGATCGAGGTCGGCGTCGACGTGCCGAACGCGACGATCATGGTGATCGAGGCCGCGCAGGCCTTCGGCCTCTCGCAGCTGCACCAGCTGCGCGGCCGCGTCGGTCGCGGCGCCGGGCGCTCCACCTGCCTCCTGCTCTACGACGCGCCGCTCGGGGCGACGGCGCAGGCGCGGCTCGAGATCATGCGCGCCACCGACGACGGCTTCCGCATCGCCGAGGAGGATCTGCGCCTGCGCGGCGCCGGCGACGTGCTTGGCGTCGCCCAGTCCGGCCTGCCGCGCTTCCGCATCGCCGACCTCGAGACGCAGGCCGAGCTGATGCGGGTGGCGCACGATGACGCGCGGCTGTTGCTCGACCAGGACCCCATGCTCGCCGGGCCGCGCGGCCAGGCGGTGCGGGTGCTGCTCTACCTCATGGAGCGGGAGAAAGCCTTCGGCCTTCTCGCGGCGGGCTGACGGCGGGACCGGAGGCGCGGGCGCGCCTCCGGTCCCGCCAGCATGGTTCAGACCAGCGTCGCCTCGGTCTGGGCGCGGACCTCGGCCTCGGTCACGCCGTCGGCGATCTCGACGATCTTCAGGCCGCCGTCGACCACGTCGAAGACCCCGAGGTTGGTGATGATCCGGTTGACGACGCGCTTGCCGGTCAGGGGCAGCGTGCACTCCTTGAGGAGCTTGCTCTCGCCGTGCTTTGAGGCGTGGTCCATCACCACGACGACGCGCTTGACGCCGGCGACGAGGTCCATCGCGCCGCCCATGCCCTTCACGAGCTTCTTCGGGATCATCCAGTTGGCGAGATCGCCCTTCTCCGAGACCTCCATGGCGCCGAGGATCGCCATGTCGATCTTGCCGCCGCGGATCATCCCGAAGGAGTCCGCCGACGAGAAGTACGAGGTGCGGTCGAGCTCGGTGATCGTCTGCTTGCCGGCGTTGATGAGGTCGGCATCGATCGCGTCCTCGGTCGGGAACGGCCCCATGCCGAGCATGCCGTTCTCCGACTGCAGCGTCACGTCGACCCCCTCGGGGATGTAGTTCGACACGAGCGTGGGGATGCCGATCCCGAGGTTCACGTACATCCCGTCCTTGAGCTCCTGCGCCGCGCGCGCGGCCATCTGGTTGCGGTCCCAAGGCATTTCTCAAGCTCCCTCTTGAATGGTGGCCATCTTGCCGCGCTGCCGCCCTGACAGCGCCTCGGCGAGGATCCGGTCCAGGCAGAGCGCGCCGAAGGCGGCATTGGCGTGGATGTGGTCGCGTTCGTTGACCGTGTCATCGTGGATGCGGCGGAAGCCGCGGGTGAAGCGCTCGAGCGTCAACCCCTCGCGGGTGATCGTCTCGGCCGGCTGCGGGAACAGCCGGACCCCGTGGGCCGCCAGCGCCTCACGCACGCCGCGGACGTAACGGCCGAGCGCCTCGACGACGCCCTCCGGCCTGCGGGCGATCCGGCGGCGCATCGCGAACTTGGCTCGTGCCGAGGGGATCGCCGTCTCCGACGGCAGCGGCCGCTGCATCATCACCAGCCGCCCGCGCAATCCCGGCCGGTTCCAGCTTGCCGGCGGACGACTCTTGCCGACCAGCACCCCGAGCATCGCCTCGAATGCCGCCGCCGACATCTGCCGCGGCGCCCCCACTGAGCGAAGCCCGTCGATGTCGCTACCATCCAGCAAGGCCAGGAGCGGCTCGTCGTAGAGATACGGAATCCCGACCGCGAGCACCAGGTCGGCGCCCGCGAGAGCGGCCTCCTCCCGGCCGTTGATCCGCCGGGCGAGCGTCAGCTCCTCCTGCCGCAGCCACGCGCGCCCCGGTCCCCGCACGAGTCGCAGGTCTTCGGTCACCACCATGCGCTGGAAGACGTCGTACGGCATGGCGAAGAACTCGGCCTCGACCCCCGGCCACCGGCCGGGGAACTCGGACCAGGCATTGCGGAAGGCGCTGACGTGCGAGCTGCCGACGATGGCCAGGCGCATGCTCACCACGCTCCCCCTGCGGCAAGCGCCGCTTCCGGACTCGCAGTGCCGCCGAGCAAGGTTGTCAGGCAGAGCGCGCCGTAGGCGGCGTTCATGTGCGTGTGGTCCTCGCGCGAGTGCGGCTTGCCGCTGACGATGCGGGGCGAGCCGCGCGAGTAGCGCGCGAGGGTGAGCGCCGAGGCGCCGATCGTCGCGGCCGGCTGGCGCAGCAGCCCGACGCCGTGACGGCCGAGCACCGCCTCGTAGTCGTCGAGGTAGGCCGAGACCGCCGCCATCACGCCCTGCGGCCGAGCGGCGATCCGTCGGACCGCCCGGGTGGCCGGTTCCTGGCTCCGGGTGACGGTCTCGGCGAGCAGCGGATGCGGCGCGACGAAGAGCCGCCGGTCGGTCCAGCCGCGCCAGGCCGGCGGCGGCACGAAGCGCGCGGCAAGCGAGGCGCGGAACTCGGCGAACGCGGCCGCCGACAGCACCCGTTCGCTGCCTGCGGCGCGGAGGCCATCGACGTCACTGTCCGCGAGGAGCGCGAGAACCACGTCCGCACCCGAGCGGAACCCCGCGCAGAGCACCACGTCGGCGTCGGCGAGACGCACCGAGCGGCGGCCGTTGATCCGCTCGACCAGAGACACCACCTCGGGGGCGGTCGCGGGCGGCAGCGCAAGCTCGAGCGACGGCGACAGCCGGAGCGCCTTGGTGTGCGGCATCGGCACGGCGAAGACGTCGACCGTCACGTCGGGATGGCGCGCGGCGATCAGCGGCCAGCCGACCTTGTAGGCGCCGGTGTGGCTGTCGCCGATGACGAGGACGCGTCTCATCGGGCGAACGCCTCGAGCAAAGCCTCCTCGCACACCTCGTCGGCCGCGGCGCGGGCGGCGGCGCGGCGCGCGGGACCGCGCCGGGCGGGAGCCGGTGCAGCCGCCTCGATGCCATGCCCGGCAAGAAAGGTCCGCATCGCCGTGGCGACGCCGGTCGCGGTGACATTGCGCTGGTTCGGCTCGTAGTACGCGCCGCGCGCGCTCTGCGAGGTGATGAGCTCGAACGAGGGGAAATAGTCGACGTCGTCGTAGCGCTCGACGAGCAGCCCGCACACGGCGCGGAGCACCGACTTGGAGTAGCAGGTCGCGACCTCGACGTGGTTGCCGCTGGCCGTTGCGGTGAGCGGCACGGGCGAGACGGTGACGAGGAACCTCAGCGCCGGGTTCGCGCGCTTCAGCCGCGACCGGACCTCCTCGAAGTCGGCGAGCACCGCGAAGGCGTCGTAGTTGCGGAAGGCATAGACCTCGGGGTCGAACCTGCCGGCGATGGTGCCCGGCGCGGTCGGGTAGACGGTTCCGGTCTCGCGGTGCACCCAGGCCTCGGTGAGGCCGAAGGTGAAGACGACGAGGTCGGCCGCCTCGAAGGCGCGGCGCACGCAGCCGAGGTGCGCGTCGCGGTGGCGCCGCACGTCGGCTGCGGTCTCGAGCCCGTCGGGCTCGACGCCGGGGCGCTGGGCGTCGAAGAAGCGGTCGCCGCGGCGCCAGACCGGCTCGGCGGGCGCGATCTCGCCGTGCGCCTCGGCGAGCAGCTGCGCGAGCTGGCGGGCGGTGTAGACGTTGCCGTAGCGGGCGGAGAACAGCCGGTAGCCGAAGCGGTTGGCCACCGCGTCCGGAATTGCCGGCGGCAGAGGCTCGGTGTCGATCACGTCGAAGCCGGCGCCGCGAAGCGCGCGCCCGACATGCTGGGCGAAGCAGCTTCCGGCCGTCGCGATGCGCATCTCCCGCGTGACCGGAAACCGCGGGTGGAACAGGTCCCCCGGGTCGAGCGGCGAGCGCTCGGTCACGCCGCTGCGCCAGTAGGCGCGCGACGGCAGATCCTGGTACGGCGAGGCCGGCCGGCCGCTGCCCGGCACGGTCACGCCGCCCTCACCGTGCGCTGCTCGATCCGCTTCTCGTGCTGACCCTGGACGATCCGGTGCACGAAGATGCCGGGGGTGTGGATGCAGTCCGGGTCGAGGCTGCCGACCGGCACGATCTCCTCGACCTCGGCGACGCAGACACGGCCGCAGGTAGCGGCGTTCGGATTGAAGTTGCGCGCGGTCTTGCGGTAGACGAGGTTGCCCTGCGCGTCGCCCTTCCAGGCCTTGACGATCGCCAGGTCGGCGACGATGCCGCGCTCGAGGATGTAGGTCTCGCCGTCGAACTCCTTGTGCTCCTTGCCCTCGGCGATCACCGTCCCCACGCCCGTCCTGGTGTAGAAGCCGGGAATGCCGGCGCCGCCCGCGCGCATCCGCTCGGCCAGCGTGCCCTGCGGGTTGAACTCGAGCTCGAGCTCGCCCGACAGGTACTGGCGCATGAACTCGGCGTTCTCGCCGACGTAGGAAGAGATCATCTTCCGGATCTGCTTGGTCTTCAGCAGGATGCCGAGGCCGAAGTCGTCGACGCCGCAGTTGTTCGAGGCGACGGTCAGCTCCTTGACGCCGCTGTCGCGCACCGCGTCGATCAGAAGCTCGGGGATGCCGCAGAGCCCGAAGCCGCCGGCGGCGATGGTCATGCCGTCCTTCAACAGTCCGTCGAGGGCCGCGGCGGCGGTGTCGTAGACCTTGCGCTTCATTCGTTGCGTCTCCCCTGGGTCAGGCGCAATCTTCCTTTCGGATGTGCCCGAGGCTGTCAAGGGGCGCGAGCCGGGCGGCCATCGGCGCGGCGAAGACGCCCGTCAGCCGAGCCCGAGGCGATCGAGCGCGGTGCGGAGCTGCGCCTCCGGCGGCAGTGCGACGTCGACGACAACGGCGTCCTCGTCGGCGGTCGGGCGCTCCAGCGTCGCGAGCTGCGAGGCGAGAAGGTCGGGCGGGAAGAAGTGACCGCGGCGCGCGGCGAGCCGCGCCGCCAGCACCTCCGCGTCGCCATCGATCAGCACGAAGCGCACCCGCGGCGCGCCGGTGCGGAGCAGGTCGCGGTAGCGGCGCCGGAGCGCCGAGCAGGCGATGACCGAGCTTTCGCCGTCGGCCTCGTGACCGGCAATGCGCGCGGCGATCGCCTGCAGCCACGGCCAGCGGTCGGCGTCGTCGAGGGGGACATGCGCCGCCATCTTGGCGCGATTCGCCGGCGGGTGGAACGCGTCGCCCTCCTCGAACGGCCAGCCGAGCGCGGCGGCGATCGCCTCGCCGAGCGTGGACTTGCCGCTGCCCGCAACCCCCATGACGACGAGGTGCTGCGGCATCAGACGGCGCCCCGGCGGAAGCAGTCGGCGGCGTGGTCGTTGACGATGCCCGTCGCCTGCATCCAGGCGTAGACGATGGTCGGGCCCACGAACCGAAAGCCGCGGCGCTTCAGATCCTTCGAGATCGTCTCCGACAGCGGCGTCGTGGCCGGCACCACGGCGCCGTCGCCGACGAGCGGCACGCCGCCGGTGAACGACCAGGCCCAGGCGGCGAAATCCTCGCCGCGCTCGGCCATCTCGAGGTAGCGGCGCGCGCCGTCGATCGCGGCGGCGATCTTCGCCCGGGAGCGGATGATGCCGGGATCGGCGAGCAGCCGCGCCACGTCGGCCTCGCCGAAGCGCGCGACCCGCTCCGGGTCGAAGCCCGCAAAGGCCGCCCGCATCGTCTCGCGCTTGCGCAGCACGGTGATCCAGGCGAGGCCGGCCTGGAAGCCGTCGAGCACCAGCTTCTCCCAGAGCGCGCGCGGATCGCGCTCGGGCACTCCCCACTCGCTGTCATGATAGGCCTGCATCAGCGGGCCCGTGCCCGCCCAGCGGCAGCGGTGCAGCGCGTCGGTCATCGCCTTCTCCCGCGCTCGACGCGGGTCGCTGAGTGGCGGCCACGCCCGCTCAACGCCCGCTCACTCCGGGATCAGCGCCGCGACCGCCCGGTCGGCGGGATCATCGCTCGCGCCGAGGCCACGGGCGACGCCGGCCCGGTCGGCCGCGGGACGATTCTGGCTCATCTTGCGCTTGGCCTCCAGCCGCGCGATCGGCAGCCGCACCCCGACGATGCCGCGCAGCTGCGCCGCGACGAACCCCTCCGGCGCGTCGGAGACCGCCCAGGGCTCGGCGCGGTCCGCCTCGTGCCGTCGCGTCAGGCGGGTGACGACATCGAGCAGCCGATCGGCATCCTCGAAGAACTCGACCGGGCCGCTCGCGTGCACGGCGATGTAGTTCCAGGTGGGCACCACCTTGCCGGTCTCGGCCTTGGTCGCGTACCACGACGGCGTGATGTAGGCGTCCGGGCCGAGGAAGAGCGCCAACGCCTCGGCCGCGTCGGTGCGCCACTGCGGATTGGCGCGCGCGACATGCCCGTAGAGCGTGCCGAAATCGCCCTCGGCCGCGTCGAGCAGCATCGGCAGCGGCGTCGCCATCAGCCCGTCGCTGCCACAGGTGACGAGTTGCGCCAGCCGGGTCGCGCGCATCGCGGTCCAGGCCTCAGCGGCGTCGTCGACTCGGAACTGGGTGGGAACATACATCGCCAACCTCCTCGCGCCTCAATGCCGCGCGCCGGCCCGATTGGGAAGGCCGTTTGAGCGGCGCCCGCGCGCGGGTAGCGCCACGACCTCGCCGAAGCCGATCGCGCGCCGCCAGGCCGCTTCGCCGGCGCCCGCGGCAAAGAGCGCCGCGCGGATCGTGCCGCCGTGGGTGACGACGAGCGTGCGGCCGGGTGGCGCGCTGCTGCGCCGGAGCGCGCGACGCGTACGGGCGAGCAGCATCGCCACGCTCTCGCCGGCGTGGGGCCTAGCGTTGAGCAGATCCGCCGCCCAGGCGTCGATCTCGGCGCGCGGGATCGCGTCCCACGGCACGCCCTCCCAGCGCCCGAAGTCGATCTCGCGCCAGTCGGGATCAACCCGCACCGGCACCCCGAGCCGCGCGGCGAGGACGCGCGCAAGCAGCCGGCAGCGCCGCAGCGGGCTCGAGACGATGCGATCGACCCCCGCCACCCGGGCGAGGATCGGCCGGGCCGCTAGGGCGAGCTCTGGCAGCGTCAGATCGGTCCGCCCGTAGCAGCGGCCCTCGCCACCGGCCGGGCGGGTGTGCCGCACGAGAATCAGAGCCACGCCAGAACCCCGAGGTAGAAGCCGAGCTCGCTCAGCTGCTGCGTCGCGCCGAGGCAGTCGCCGGTGTAGCCGCCGAGCCGGCGCTCGAAGACGCTGCGCGCCATCAGGTGCCCGGCGCCGAGGCCGGCGATGCCCGAGACGAGCGCGCCGCCGCCCGTGACCGGCATCGCCGCGGCCAGCGCCACGAAGCCGATCGCCATGGCGGTCGCGAGCGCCCGGCCGTCGAGGCGGTCGGCGGTGAGGCCGCCGGTGCCGGCGGCGCGGACGTAGTGGCTGGTGGCGATGACCGCGACCGCGGAGAGCCGGCTCGCCGCGTGCCCGGCGACCAGCGCCACCGCGGCGACGCCGAGCGGCAGCGCCGCCAGCGTCGCCGCCTTGATCGCGACGACGAGGCCGAGGGCGAGCGCGCCGTAGGTGCCGATGCGGCTGTCGCGCATGATGGCGAGGACCCGCGCGGCGTCGCTGCCGCCGCCCACGCCGTCGAAGGTGTCGGCGAGCCCGTCCTCGTGGAAGCCCCCGGTCAGCGCCGCCGTCGCGGCGATCGACAGCAGGACGGCCGGCGTCGGCGGCAAGAGGCCCGCCGCGGCGAGAAGGACGAGCGCGCCGACGGCGCCGATCGCGGCACCCACCGCGGGGAAGTAGCGCACCGAGCTCGCAAGCCGCGCGGCCGAGAACGGCACCGCGAACGGCAGCGGCACCCGGGTCAGGAACTGCCAGGCGAGCGCCAGCGCGATCGCCTCGTCGCGGAGGCGCGCCCGGATCATGCCGGCCCGCTGACCCCGGCCGCCTCGAAGCTCGACATCTCGGTCAGCATCGCGGCGGCCGCGCGCACGATCGGCCAGGCGAGGAGCGCCCCGGTGCCTTCGCCGAGCCGCATCCCGAGGTCGAGCAGCGGCTCGGCGCCGAGATGCGCGAGCATCGCGGCGTGGCCGCGCTCGGCGGAGCGGTGCGCGAAGACCAGCGCCTCGGCGAGCACCGGCGCCGCCGCGACGGCCGTGAGCGCGGCGGCGGTCGCGATCACCCCATCGACGATCACCACGCGCCGGGCCGCGGCGGCGCCCTCGATC
>JBDHSS010000086.1:0-10329 GCA_039808205.1 Paracoccaceae bacterium
CGGCCGCGGCGTTGCAGCTCGGGCAGCGCGCGCAAGAGCGCGGCGGCTCCGGCGGCGCGGGCGAAGTCGCGCACCACCGGCAGCGCCGACCCCTCGGCGCCGAGATGCCGCGCCGCAAGCTCCATCAGGTGCCCCGCGGTGTGGTCGAGATAGAGCGCGAGCCGCGCGGCGTCTGCCGAGGCGCCGTCGAGCTCGGACTGGCGCGCGGCGATCATCTCGTCAAAGAGGCGCCGCGGCAGGTCGCCGGCGCGGATCGCCACCGCGAGCGGCGCTGCCACCTCGTGACGCTCCGGGGCAACGCCGGCATAGATCTCCTCGATCGTGTCCGCCCACCAGCGCAGCCGGATCACCGCGAGCATCGGCTCCGACGCGATCCAGGGCGCGCGCGCCAGCTCGAGGTTGAAGGCGTAGAGCGCGAGAAGGCCGGGCCGCGCCGCCACGGGGGCGGCCATCGCCGTACGCCAGCGCTCCGGGTCGCCGCGCTCGACGAGGCCGGCGACCGCCTCGCTCATGGCGCGACGCTCGTTGCCCGCGCCGGCTCGCCGACGACTGGCGCACCGTCCTGCACCAGCTTCCACAGGATCGCGTCCTGCAGCGCCTGGAAGCTCGCGTCGACGATGTTGGCCGAGACGCCGACCGTCGACCAGCGCCGGCCCTGGCCGTCGGCGCTCTCGATCAGCACCCGCGTCACCGCTTCTGTGCCTCCGCTGGTGATCCGCACCCGGAAGTCGACGAGCTTCATGTCGGCGATATAGGCCTGGTAGGGCCCGAGATCCTTGGCGAGCGCGCGCGAGAGCGCGTTGACCGGGCCCTGGTCGGCGTGGGTGACCGGATCGTGGCTCTCGCTGACGCTCATCACCCGCTCGGGGCCGAAGCGCGCCACCACCACCGCCTCAGAGACCGTCACCATCGCGCCCTTCGGGCCGGAGCGGCGCTCGACGGTGACGCGGTAGCGCTCGACCTCGAAGAAGCGCGGCATCCGCCCGAGGGTCTGCCGCGCCAGGATCTCGAAGCTCGCCTGCGCGCCGTCGTAGGCGAAGCCGCGATCCTCGCGCGCCTTGACCTCGGCAAGGATCTCGGCGAGCCGCGGGTCGCCGGGCGCGACCTCGATGCCGGCCTGCGCCAGCCGCTCGCGCAGATTGGAGAGCCCGGCCTGGTTCGACATCGGCACCACGCGAGCGTTGCCGACCGCCTCGGGCGGCACGTGCTCGTAGGTCGACGGATCCTTGAGGATCGCGCTCGCGTGCAGCCCCGCCTTGTGGGTGAAGGCCGAGGCGCCGACATAAGGAGCCGCCCGGTTCGGCACCCGGTTCAGGATGTCGTCGAGGAGCCGGCTGACGTGGGTCAACTCGGGCAGCCGCGCGCGGGCGACGCCGATCTCGAAGCGGCTGGCGTAGGGCTCCTTGAGGAGCAGCGTCGGGATCAGCGTGACGAGGTTGGCGTTGCCGCAGCGCTCGCCGAGGCCGTTCAGCGTGCCCTGGATCTGCCGCGCACCGGCGTCGACCGCGGCGAGCGTGTTCGCCACCGCGTTGCCGGTGTCGTCGTGGGTGTGAATCCCGAGCTTCGCGCCGGGAATGCCGGCGGCGATCACCTCGCCGACGATGCGGCCGACCTCGGCGGGCAGGGTGCCGCCGTTGGTGTCGCAGAGCACGACCCAACGCGCGCCGGCGGCGAGCGCGGCCCGGAGGCAGTCGAGGGCATAGCTTGGGTTCGCCTTGTAGCCGTCGAAGAAATGCTCGGCGTCGAACAGCGCCTCGCGGCCCTTGGCCTTGAGGAAGCGCATCGAGGTGGCGATGTTGTCGACGTTCTCCGCGAGCGGGATGCCGAGGGCCGTCGCCACGTGGAAGTCGTGGGTCTTGCCGACGAGGCAGACCGCCGGGGTACCGGCGTTGACGACGCCGGCCAGCACCTCGTCGTTCGAGGCCGAGCGGCCCGACCGCTTGGTCATGCCGAAGGCGGTCAGCGTCGCGTGGCGCAGCTTCGGCACGGCGGCGAAGAAGGCGCTGTCGGTCGGGTTGGCGCCGGGCCAGCCGCCCTCGACGTAGTCGAGGCCGAGCCCGTCGAGCGCCCGGGCGATGCGGATCTTGTCGTCGACCGAGAAGTCGACGCCCTGGCTCTGCTGGCCGTCGCGCAGCGTGGTGTCGAAAAGCGTCAGGCGTTCGCGGGTCATGCGTCGATCCCCTCGAGCTTGCCGGGATCGAAGTCGGGCCCGAGCTCCCATTCGGTCGGCGCGCCGGCCCGGTCCATCAGCTTGATGCCGGCGGCGGCGAGGCCGTCGCGGATCGCGTCGGCGCGGGCGAAGTTCCGCGCCGTTCGCGCCGCCTCGCGCGCCCGCAGGAGCGTCGCCACCCGGCTTTCGAGCGCGCCCTCCTCGGCGAAGGCGCGGGCGAGCGACGCCTCGATCGCCGCGTCGCGAAAGCCGTCCGGGCTGATCCCCATCAGGTCGAGCGAGGCGGTGAACTCCTGAAACGCCCGGTCGGCCTGCGCTCCGCCCTTGCGGATCTCGGAGGCGAGGTCGCGCAGAACCTTGAGCGCGAGCGGCGTGTTGAGGTCGTCGGCCAGCGCCGCCAGCACCTCGGGCGCCGGCACGCCGTCAGGTTGCTGCACGCGGCCGGCGGCGCGGGATTCGCGCAGCAGCTTCTCCCAGAGCGTCAGAAGCACGGTGGCGTCGTGCACCTTCGCCTCGGTCCAGTCGATCGGCTGGCGGTAATGGGTCGAGAGCAGCACGAAGCGGATCACCTCGCCGGGGATGCCGCGGTCGAGCAGGTCGCGCACGGTAAAGAAGTTGCCGAGCGACTTCGACATCTTCTCGCCCTCGACGTTCAGGAAGCCGTTGTGCATCCAGACGCTGGCGAAATGCCCTTCCGGGTGGGCGCACATCGACTGCGCGATCTCGTTCTCGTGGTGCGGGAACACGAGGTCGATGCCGCCGCCGTGGATGTCGAACGACGCCCCGAGAAGCTCGTAGCTCATCGCCGAGCACTCGATGTGCCAGCCAGGGCGGCCCGGCCCCCAGGGGCTTGGCCAGCCGGGCTGGTCGGGGGTGGAGGGTTTCCAGAGCACGAAGTCCATCGGGTCGCGCTTGTAGGGCGCGACCTCGACGCGGGCGCCCGCCTGCATCTCGTCGAGCGACCGGCGGGCGAACTTGCCATAGTCGGGATAGCTCGCCACGGCGAAGAGCACGTGGCCCTCGGCCGCATAGGCGTGGCCGCCGGCGATGAGCCGCTCGATCATCACGACCATCTCCGCGACGTAGGCGGTGGCGCGCGGCTCGACCGTCGGCGGCAGCACGCCGAGCGCCGCCATGTCGGCGTGGTACCAGTCGGTCGTCTCGGTGGTGATCGCCTCGATCGGCCGGCCGCTCTCGCGGGCGCGGGCGATGATCTTGTCGTCGATGTCGGTGAGGTTGCGCACGTAGGTGACGGCGTCGTCGCCGTAGACGTGGCGCAGCAGCCGGAACAGCGTGTCGAACACCACCACCGGCCGGGCGTTGCCGATGTGGGCGCGGTCGTAGACCGTCGGGCCGCAGACGTACATCCGCACGTTCTCGGGGTCGAGCGGCGCGAACGGCGCCTTCGCATGGGTGCGGGTGTCGTAGAGGCTGATCGGCGTCTGGGTCTCGGTCTCGGACATGCGGGCCTCGGCGGTTCTGCCGCGGCGGGCTATCACGTCGGAGGAAGATTGGAAACGGGACGCGCGCCGCGACGGGGTGTCAGCAGCAAATGCGGCGGGCGATGATCGGGCGCGGCGTCATGGGGCGGTTATGCGCCGGGCTCGGAGCGGAAGCAAGATGCATGCAGCTGTCAGCCGCGAGGGTTTTCCTCCGCCCGCGCGAGCGGTAGGCTCGGCCCCCGAATCCCCTCGGAGCCCGCCATGACGCTGTCCCGCGGCCGCGACATCCTCGCGATTCCCGGCCCTTCCATCATTCCCGACCGGGTGCTGAACGCCATGCACCGCGCGGCGCCCAACATCTACGAGGGCGAGCTCATCGAGCTGACCGGCACGGTGATCGCCGACCTGAAGCGCGTCGCGGGCACCGCCGGCGAGGCGGCGATCTACATCGGCAACGGCCATGCCGCCTGGGAGGCGTCGCTCGCCAACATGCTGGCGCCAGGCGATCTCGCGCTGGTGCTCGTCACCGGCCGCTTCGGCGCCGGCTGGGCCGAGACGGCGCGGCGGATGGGGATCGCGGTCGAGACGATGGACTTCGGCTTCGGCGGCGGCATCGACGCGGACGCGCTCGAGGTGCGGCTCCGCGCCGACCGCGACCGGCGGATCCGCGCGGTGCTGGCGGTGCAGACCGATACCGCGTCGTCGGTCCGAAACCCGGTCGCGCCGCTCCGCGCCGCGCTCGACGCCGCCGGCCACCCCGCGCTGCTTGCGATCGACTGCATCGCGAGCCTCGGCTGTGACCGCTTCGAGATGGATGCCTGGGGCGTCGACGTGATGGTCGCCGCCTGCCAGAAGGGGCTGATGACGCCGCCGGGCCTCGCCTTCGTCTTCTTCGGCGCGCGGGCCGCGGCGGCGGCGGTGCGCTGCCCGAGCCCCTACTGGGACTGGGCGCCGCGGGTGGCGCCGGAGCAGTACTATCAGCTTTTCTGCGGCACCGCGCCGACGCACCACCTCTACGGCCTGCGCTGCGCGCTCGACATGATCCTCGAGGAGGAGGGGCTCGCGGCGGTGTGGCGGCGGCACGCGGTCTTTGCCCGGGCGATCTGGGCGGCGGTCGAGGCCTGGGGCAGCGGCGGCGCGCTGGCGCTCAACATCGCCGACCCAACGCTCCGCAGCCATGCGGTCACCACGATCCGCGCCACACCCGGCGACGGCACGCGGCTCCGGCGCTGGTGCGCCGAGCGCGCCGGGCTCACGCTCGGGCTCGGGCTCAGCGCGCCGGGCATCGACCCGGAGGGGCTGTTCCGCATCGGGCACATGGGTCATCTCAACCCGCACATGCTGCTCGGCACGCTGGCGACCATGGAGGCGGGGCTGCAGGCGCTGGCGATCGACCACGGGGCAGGGGCCGTCGCCGCCGCGGCCGCGGTCATCGCCGACGCGCCGGCGACGGTCGATCCCGTCGTGACAGGCGTCACCGCCGCTGGCTAGATGCCGCACCGGCCGCGTTTCGGGCGGCCGCGACGGCAAGCTGGACTGAGAAGCACCCCGCAGCCATTGAATACCATGGCGCAGACTGCCGCGTTCTCCTAAAACCGGCGTGTCGGCGCCAGGCTCGGGGCCGGATGTTCGGAGATGTTGATGAGACCTGCCTTGCTTCTTGCAGCCCTCGCGCTCGCCGCGGCCGGCTGCACCCAGAACCCGCAGACCAACCAGGAGCTCAAGTGTGCCGGCGGCGTGCTCGGCGGCGCCGCGGTCGGCGGCCTGCTCGGCAACCAGATCGGCGGCGGCAGCGGCAAGCAGATCGCGACCGCGGTCGGCGCCGGCGCCGGCGCCGCGGCCGGCACGCAGATGAGCGCCTGCCAGTAGCTCGTCCCTCGGCGCTGTCCGGCCGTTCACGTGGCCGGACAGCGCCGCCCATTGCGAATTGACACGCCCCTGCTGCCGGAGAATATGCGCGGGCGCCGTCCCGGAGGCGGCTCGACAGGATTGAAGAGGCAACAGCATGGCTGACCTGATCGCGGTGGTCTTCCCGTCCGAGGAGAAGGCCGAGGAAGTCCGCAACAAGATTCTCGCGATGCAGAAGGACTACCTGATCGACATCGGAGACGCGGTCATCGCGACCAAGACCGCAGGCGGCAAGGTGAAGCTCAGCCAGCTGCTCAACACCACCGCGGCCGGTGCCGCCGGCGGCAGCTTCTGGGGCCTCCTGATCGGCGTCCTGTTCCTCAACCCGCTGCTCGGCGTGGCCGCCGGCGCCGCGTCGGGCGCGGTCGCGGGCGCCCTCACCGATATCGGCGTCGACGACCGCTTCATGAAGGGGCTCGCTGCTGACAAGATCGAGGAGGGCCAGGCGGTGCTCTTCGTGCTGGTCAAGAGCGTGACCGGCGACAAGGTGCTCGAGCAGCTGAAGGGCGTCGGTGGCACCGTGCTGCAGACCTCGCTCGACCACACCCGCGAGGACGCGCTGCGCAAGGCGCTGGCCGGCGACGTTGCAGCCACCTCCTGACGCCAAGAACGGCTGAACCGTTCGGATGAGCCGACGGTTGGAATAGGCGTCACAAACCGGAACAAGCGAGGCTCTGCCTCGGCCCGACAGGCGAACGCATGCGTTCAGAACGCGTGCGCTCGCGGGACGCGCGGAGCCGAGGCGGTATCGTGTGTCGCCGTCAGTGCCAATCCGGCCGCGTCGGGCTTGGCGGATGTGTCGCTTCGCAACCGGAGACATCCCGTACACTTCTGACCGACGACATCCCGGACAGGTTTCACCTTGTGTTCTCGCGGTCTGTGGCTGTTGAAGCTGTGGGCCCTGTGGGCAACGCCTTGGCGTTGTCCACAAGCCCATCGGCCTTTCTCGGGACTGGCCGCGATCGGCGAGGAAGCCGAGCAGAACCGGGCCGTATCGCACTTTCCAGCGACCGCCGTCGACTTCCGCGAGCGTCACCGGCTCTCCGGCGAGCACCTTGCCGCGCGCGTGCCCCGCCAGGAGATCGTGCCCTCGCCCCTCACCCGACGAACGGTCTCGGCCTCGGGTTCCGTCTCGGGTTCGGGCGAGCGCAAGCGTCCGTCCCAGCGCCTCGGCGAGGGCTGGTAGCGGTCGGACGGCGTGGCGTTGTCGAGCGCGGCGCGGGGGCGCTCCTCGTTGTAGACGCGCTGGAACTCGACGAACCGCCTGGCCTGGGCCCGGAGGGTCGCCGCGGGCGGGCTCGCGGTGTCCTGCAGCAGCGACAGGCGGAGCCGCTCGAGCCGGCCGTTCTCCTGAGGCTTGCCCTGCGCGATGCGCTCCGGGCGCACGCCCGCCTTGATCACCAGGACCGCGAGCCGCGACGGCGGCCCGATCGTCCTGATCGATGGTTTGTTCCGCTACGATCCGGCGAGTGACATCGGTTTCCGGCTCTTAGACCTCAATGCACTGGCCGATCGCGCGCCCCAAGAGTGAGACTGACGCAGACGAGTGCGTGGTCGAGGAGAGAACAGCCCGGATGACCGGGAAGCCGTGCCGCGGGTCGAACTCGACGATCAGCCCAAAGGTCGATCTGGTCGAGACAGCTCTTGATGAGATCGAGGTTCGCCAGGGTGTAGTGCCGGGGGCTGGGTCTGTCCTTGATTGCATCGATACCCTTTCAAAAACATGGCTGGGCGGGAGGATTCCACGCTAAAATACTGATATAATTAGATAACCTATCAAATCCAAGGATATGATCGCCGCGCATCATGGCAGCGCCTCGAAGTCCCCCCGCTGGTAGTTCTCGACCAGGGCGCGCAGGCCGTCCGGCGCCAGCACCTCGACGGCGTCGCCCCACTGGTAGAGGTGCCAGGCCATCTCCAGCCAGCCGGAGGCCTCGAAGCGCACGACGAGCGATCCGTCGGGCTGGTCCTCCAGCCGCTGGCCGGGATGGAACACGAAGGCGCGGGCGGTGCCGGCGGCGCGGGGGGCGAAGCGCCAGGCGACCTTGCCGAAGCGGGCCTCGTCTTGGAATGAGCCGAAGGCGCGGGCGGCATGGGCGGCGATGTCGAAGCCCGCCTCGCGGGTGAAGCTCGATTCGAGCAGGCGGGCGGCGCGGATGCGGTCGACGCGGAAATGGCGGAAGGTGGCGTCGCGGTCCTCGTCGCGGGCGACGAGGTAGCGCCGCATCCCGAGGAGGACGCCGTGCGGCGCGACGCGGCGCTCGGCGGCGGTGCCGTCGGCGCCGGCGTAGGTGATGGCGAGGAGGAACGGCGCCTTGAGGGCCTCGGCGATGGTCTCGAGCACGCCGGGCTCGGCGCCGACGGCCGGGCGGGGCGGGCGGCAAAGCCCTGGGCCTCCATCAGCGCCTCGGCGTCGGCCTCGGCGCGGCGGGCGTGCGGCCCGGGCATCACGGCGAGAAGCCGGTCGCGGAGCGCGGCGAGGGCGGCGGCGTCGGGGGTGGCGCCCTTGCGCTCGGCGCGGCGGATCGACATCTCGAGCGCGGCGAGCTCGTCGTTGCGCACGCCCTGGAAGCGGGCGAGGCCGGGGTCGCGCAGCTTCCAGCGCCGGCGACGATCGGGGTCGGTGCGGATCTCGACCGACGAGGAAGGTGTCCTCGAGCGCCCGCGCCATCCGCTGGGCGGTGCGGTGGTCGGCGTCGAAGGCCTCGGCGATCTCGGCGAGGGAGACGCCCTGGTGGCGCGCGGCCGCCATCTCGGCGAGGCGCATCAGGTCGCGGGCCTTCGCGAGGGACATGCCGCTATTCTCTTATGTCAGCGACTTCAGTCTGTTTGCGGGGTCGTTCTGCAATAGATCACCAAGCTGGATCGCGCGGAAGTTGAGTTTCGGTCGCGTCTGAGCTACGGCACAGAATGACAGGTTCTGTCACCGGATGCAGCCCATAACCGAGGGGCGGGCGACTCGCCGCGCAGAGTGGGCCCCGGATCGGGGGTGGGGTGCAGAAGGGGGGCGGAGAGATGCAGAGTAGCGAGTTCGGTGTTCTTCTCTCCGCCTCCGACCTGATGCGCTTCTCCGGGTGTGCCCACGCGACGACGCTCGACCTGGCGTGGATGAAGGGGGTGGGGGCCGCGCCGTCCGGGGACAGCGAGGACGCCGAGCTCTTGCGGCGCCACGGCGACGCCCACGAGGCGCGCCACCTGGCGCGGCTCAGGGCCGCGGGCCGGAGCGTCGTCGAGATCGTGAGGGAGGGCGTGTCGCTGGCGCAGGGCGTCGCCGCGACGCGCGCGGCGCTGGAGCGGGGCGCCGAGGTGGTGTTCCAGGGCGCGCTCGCCGGCGGCAAGTGGGGCGGCTGGAGCGACTTCCTCGAACGGGTCGAGCGGCCGTCGGGGCTCGGGGGCTGGTCCTACGAGGTGGCGGACACCAAGCTGAAGCGCAAGCCGCACCCGAAGCACGTGCTGCAGCTCGCGCTCTACTCCGACCTGCTGGCCGGGGTGCAGGGGGTGGCGCCGGAGCACGCCCACGTCGAGCTCGGCGATGGGACGCGGGAGACGAGGCGAAGCCGGCCTGGTGGGCGATCTTCGACAGCCTCGGCAAGGATGTCGACGAGCTCGTCGACGACCTCGACTGCCTCGGCGGGCTGGGGGCCGGCGGCCCGGCGCGGCGGGAGAAGCGGTCGCTGGTGCGCGACTACCGCTTCCCCGAGCAGGAGACCCGGCTGAAGCCGGGGCAGCATCCGACGGCGCCGCTGGCCGACCCCTTCGTCGCGCTCGACCTCGTCGCGCTCGATCGCCGCGCCCGCCTTGCTACGGTGAAGATCGGCGCCGGCCGCGGGATCGACCTGCCGGAGCGGCTGTCGCTGCACCCGCCAAAACCGATCCCGACCGACGGCCTCGCCGCCGCGGTCCGCGACGTGATCGCCGACCAGTGCGGGCAGCGGGCGCACCGCGCGCTCGACGACCTCCTCGCCCGCCGGCCGCCGCGGCTCGAAGGCGGGCCGGCGACGGACATCCTCGGCGGCGGCGATCCGGCCGAGGGCACGGTGCGGGCAGTGCTGGCGATGCAGGACACGGTGCTGCCGATCCAGGGGCCGCCCGGCACCGGCAAGACCTGGACCGCGGCGCGCGCCATCCTCGCGCTGGTCGCGGCCGGCCGGCGGGTGGCGGTCGCCGCGACCAGCCACGAGGCGATCTCGAACCTCTTGCGCGCCTGCCTCGGCGCGCTGCCGGACCAGGCGAGCGGGCTCACGATCGAAAATCTCGCGATCGCCCACAAGCTCGGGACGGGCGACAGCCCCTATGCGCCGCAGACGCCGATCCATGCCTCCGCCGCCACTAACGACCGCTCCTGGATGACGTCCGACGTCGTCGCGGGCACCGCCTTCCATTTCTGCAAGCTCGAGTTCGAGGGCGCCTTCGACACGCTCGTCGTCGACGAGGCCGGGCAGGTCGGCCTCGCCAATCTCCTCGCCATGGGGCGCTGCGCCCGCAACATCGTCCTCGTCGGCGACCCCCGGCAGCTGCCGCAGGTGGTGCAGGGCGCGCACCCCGGCGCGGCGGGCCTCTCCTGCCTCGACTGGCTGCTCGGCGAGGACGCGACCGTCCGCTCCGACCGCGGCATCCTGCTGCCGGAGACGCGGCGGATGCACCCCGACCTCTGTCGCTTCGTGTCGGGGCGGTTCTACGAGGGCCGGCTCGCCAGCCACCCCGACTGCGCCCGCCAGCGGATCGGCGGCACGCCCTTCCCGGCGACCGGGGCGCACCTCGTGCCGGTGCCGCACGCCGGCAATGCCCAGGTCGCCGGCGAGGAGGTCG
>JBDHSS010000087.1:0-10247 GCA_039808205.1 Paracoccaceae bacterium
GCGGTGACGATGCCGGCGGCGCCGATCGCCGCCGCCCGGTCGAGCCCGGCGAGGATGCCGGCGAGCGGCCCCGGCAGGTCGGGCGCGTCGGCCGGCAGCAGCGGCAGCGCGAGGTCGGCGAAGCGCGCCGGGTCGCCGTTGGCGTTCAGGACCAGCGCGTCGACCTGCGGCCCGAGGCGGGCGATGACGCGCTCGAGGATCGGCCGGCCGCCGACGCTGTGGCGGCCCTTGTCGCCGCCGCCGAGGCGCGAGCCCCTGCCGCCGGCCAGAATGACTCCGAGGATCATCGCGGCCCCGTGGTTGTCGCCCCCGCGCGGCAAGGATAGAACGGCGCCGCGGCACCGCACCAGCGCCGCGCCGCCGGGAAAGCCCGCGATGCCGCCGACCGCCCGACCCCGCGCCGTTCCCGCCCGTGGCTAGCCACGCCGCGCCCCTGCCGATGCGCCGGGCCTTCTGGCTCGGGGTGCGCGACGGCCTGCCGTTCCTGATCGTCATCGTGCCGTTCGGGATGCTGTTCGGCGTGCTCGCCGGCGAAGCCGGCTGGAGCATGGCGCAGATGCTGGCGATGAGCGTGCTCGTCATCGCCGGCGCCTCGCAGTTCACCGCGCTGCAGCTCCTTGACGAGCACGCGCCGCTCATCATCGCCATCGTCACGGCGCTCGCCGTCAACCTGCGGCTCGCGATGTATTCGGCCTCGCTGGCGCCGCATCTCGGCGCCCCGCCGCTCTGGCAGCGGCTGCTCGCCGCCTACGCGCTGACCGATCAGACCTACGGCGTGTCGATGAACCGCGCGACGCTCGGGCCGCCGCTCACCCGGCCCGAGCGCATGGCGCATTTCTTCGGCGGCGCGCTGCCGGTCTGCATTCCGTGGTATCTCGCGACCTGGCTCGGCGCGGTGCTCGGCGATGCGATCCCGCCGGCCTTCGCCATCGATTTCGCGGTGCCGGTCACCTTCCTCGCGCTGATCGGACCCGGCCTCCGCACGCTGCCGCAGGTCGCGGCGGCGCTGGTGTCGGTCGCGGTGGCGCTGGCGCTCGGCGGGCTCCCCTACAACCTCTGGCTGCTCGTTGCCGCCCTCGCCGGCATGGCGACAGGCGCAGGCGCCGAGCTCTGGATCGAGCGGCGGAAATGAGCGAGGACGCGCGCATCTGGACGTTGATCGTGGTGCTCGGCATCGGCACCTTCGCGATCCGCTACTCGTTCATCGGCCTCGTGGGCGACCGGGTGCTGCCGGCGTGGCTCGCGCGGATGCTGCGCTACGTGCCGGTCTCGGTGATGCCGGGCCTCGTCGCGCCGCTCATCGTCTGGCCGCAGGCAACCGGCGGCGAGCCGGACCCGGCGCGGCTTTTTGCCGCCGTGGCGGCGCTCGCCGTCGGGATTGCGCTCCGGAGCGTTCTCGGCGCGGTCGTGGCCGGGATGGCCGCGCTCTACCTCGGGCTCTGGCTCCTCGGCTGAGGCGGCGGAGGGGCGAGGCGCGCCCTCCGCCGGATGGGCTCAGTTGCCCTTGACGACGTCGATGACGAGGACGTCGACCTTGTCCTTGCACGCGCCGGCGAGCTTGTCGTGGATCTCGTCGGCAGTGAGCGCATTCTCCTTCGACATCTGGCTGGTCTGCGCCTCGATCGCGGCGATCGTCTCCATCTGCTTGGCGTTATCCATCATCGAGTAATCGCCACAGGTAACCGTCTCCGCCTGGGCGAAGGCCGGCCCGGCAAGCGCGCCGAGAACTGCGGCTGACACGAGGATCTGTTTCACGACAAGTGCCCTCCCTCCTGCTGCGCGACCGGATAACTGGCCGCGTACATCAGTTCTACCCGATCTTTTCCCGCGTTCCCACCGACTTTCTTGCGATCTCACGCGACCGGCAGCATCCGACCCTCGGCGTCGGAGACGAAGACGAGGTCGAGCAGGCGCTGCACCTCGGCGGCACGGCGGAACGAGGGCTCGCCGTTCTCGCCCGAGAGCAGCGCGATGAGGAAGCGGGTCTCGTTCCGCGGCGTCGGCGGACAGGCGAACGGCTTCCAGGTCTGCGTCTCGATGTCGGCGCCGAGGCAGACCTCGAGGGTGGATTCGTAGGAGTTGGCCCAGACCTTCAGCGCCCCCTTCTCGCCGTGGATCAGGAGGTCGAGGTCGTTGGCCTTGCCGGTGGCGTAGCGGCTCATGTGGATGACCGCGAGCGCGCCGTTCGAGAACTCGGCCGTCATCGCGACGCTGTCGTTCACGTCGAGCCGGTAGACGTCGATGACGCCGCCCTCGGCCTTGTCGAAGGTGCGCATCTTCGCCGACATCGCCACGATGTCGAGGCCGGTGCCGTACGTCACGAAGTCGAGGATGTGGACGCCGACGTCGCCGAGGACGCCGCGCGAGCCGTGCGCCGACGAGAGCCGCCACAGCCAGCGCTCCTCGGTGCGCCAGTCGCCCCAGTGCCGGCCGGTCAGCCAGCTCTGCAGGTAGCTGGCCTGCACGTGGCGCACCTCGCCGATCTGGCCCTCCATGACCATCTGCCGCGCCATCTGGATCGCCGCGGCGTTGCGATAGGTGAGGTTCACCATGTTGACGACGCCCGCCGCCTCGGCCGCCTCGGTCATCGCCAGCGCGTCCGGGTAGGTCACGGCCAGCGGCTTCTCGCAGAAGACCGGCTTGCCCGCGGCGAGGAGGTCGAGCGTCGTCGCCTTGTGGGCGCCGTCGGGCGTGGAGTTGACGGCCGCGTCGAACTCGCCCCAGGCGATCGCGTCGGCGAGCGAGCCGAAGGCGACGGGAATCTGGAAGGCGGCGGCGAAGTCGCGCGCGCGCTCGTCGGTGACGTCGACGGCGGCCACCATGCTGCAGGCGGGCAGGCCCGCGAAGCGCTGGGCGTGGGCGCGGCCCATGGCGCCGGTGCCCACCATCAGGAGACGCTGCTCGCCGCTCACCGGAAGCCCTCCTCGCCGGCCTTGTGGAGCGACCCGCCCTTTTGGGTGATCTTCTCCGGCGCCTTGTCGACCGGCACGTTCGGCGCCTTCATCACGTCGCGCCAGGCGGGTGCCGGGTTGTGCGCCCAATGCACCGCGTTGCGCAGGATCTGCTGCACGGTCGCGTCGTGATAGGTGGGATAGGTCTCGTGCCCCGGGCGGAAGTAGAAGATCCGGCCGGCGCCGCGGGTCCAGGTCAGGCCGGAGCGGAACACCTCGCCGCCCTCGAACCAGCTGACGAGAAGCGTCTCCATCGGCTCGGGCACCAGGAACGGCTCGCCGTACATCTCCTCGTTCGGCAACTCGATGCGGTCGGGCAGCCCGGCGAGGATCGGGTGGCTGGGGTTGATCGCCCACATCCGCTCGCGCTCGCCGGCCTCGCGCCAGCGCAGGCTGCAGGGCGTGCCCATCAGCCGCCTGAACGGCTTCGAGAAGTGGCCCGAGTGCAGCACGATGAGGCCCATGCCCTGCCATACCCGCTCGACGACGCGCTCGACCACGGCGTCCCTGACCCGGCCGTGCGCCTTGTGCCCCCACCAGAGCAGCACGTCGGTCTCGGCCAGGCGATCGGCCGGCAGCCCGTGCTCCTCCTCCGGCAGCACGGCGGTCGAGGCGGCGATGTCGCGGTCCTTCGCGAGCGCCTCGGCGATCGTGGCGTGGATCCCCTCGGGGTAGATCGAGCGGACGAGCGGGTTCTCCTGCTCGTGGACGAACTCGTTCCAGACGACGGTGCGGATCATGGGCCGGCCTTCCCTTTCTGGCCCGGGGAGAGTGGCGGCGGAGGGGAGCGAGGGCAAGGGGGGCGCGGCGAATGGCGATCAGGTGCGCGTGACGATGCGACGGTGAGCGAGATCCCGCAACAACGACCGAAGCTTCGGCCAAAGGCCGAAGCGAGTGCCGGCCGCCCGACGAACGCATGCGTTCGCCGGGCCGTTCGTCGGAGCGCGGAACGCGAAGGGGCGTCGTGTGCCGCCGATGGACCTGTCACGCGCCAATCCGTCGGAAGCGTCACCGTCGCGTCGGCTGCGCGCCGCGGCTCATCCGATCCCGAGGCTCGCCTTGTAGAGTGCGATCTGCTGCTCGCGGCCGATCTGGTCGGTGATCTTCTCCCACGCCGCGGCGATGGCGTCCGCACCTTCCTGCGCCGACTTGTACTGCCCGGCGTAGAGCTTGGCGAGCTCGTCCTCGGCGATCGAATAGTACTGGAAGATTCCGGGGATGCGCGGCTCGATCGCCGCGTTCGGGTGGTTGTAGCTGTCGAGGTTCGAGCCGAGGTAGTTCGAGATGTACTCCCGATCGTAGCCCGCCGCCTCCCATTCGTCGTAGTTGAACTGGGAGTTGCGGTAGGGCTGGAAGCCCGACGGATAGGCGCTCATCCAGAGCGCGATGTCCTTGCCGCCGAGGTGCGCGGCCGCCGACCAGGCCGCCTTCTTGCGCGTCGCGTCGGCGTCGACGCTCGCCATCACGTAGACGCCCCAGCCGAGGTAGGCCATGTTCGGCGCGACGTTCGGCCCCGAGGCGAGGGTCTCCCACTGGCCGGATCTCGCGTTGTAGACGTCCGCCGAGCCGGGCAGGACCGAGAAGCCGACGACGTCGCCGATCACCGACGTGTCGGAGGTGCGCGCGTTCGAGCCGACGTCGCCCCACCAGGTCAGCATCGAGCCGGTGCCGGCGAGGAACTGCTGGAACGCCGTGGTGCCGGGATCGGCGTTGATCTGGTCGGCGGGCTGCGTCGGCAAGAGATCGAGCACGTCCTGGATCGCCCGCACGAAGGCCGGGTTGTTGACGCGCGGCTTCATCGTGTCGGGGTCGAACAGCCATGCCGGATCGCCCGGGTACTTGGCGTAGGCGGTGGCGCGGTCCTCGAGGAAGTAGAAGCCGAAGCCGCCCCAGCCCTTCAGCGGGTCGAGGAAGCCGTTCAAGGGCGTCCCGAACGTCGGGTCGGTCTTGCCGTGCAGGAACTTCGATGCGGCCTGCACCTCGGCCCAGGTCGTGGGGACGCCCCAGGTGCCGTCGTTGCCCTCGGCCTTCCACGCCTCGGCGAGCGCGGGGTCGGAGAAGACGTCGGTGCGGAAGGCGAAGGTGTGGCAGTCGCCGTCGATCGAGATGCGGTAGGTCTTGCCGCCCCAGGTGCCGACCGGCGCCTTCAGGTAGTTCACGTAGTCGTCCATGTCGATGAGCTTGGCGACCCAGTCGGGCATCTCCGAGGCGAGGCCCTTGGAGCAGACGTCGCCCTCGAACGGCGCGCCCATCTCGAGGATGTCGAAGTCGACGGTGCCGGTGGCGATCGACTGCTGCAGGCGGGCGTTGTAGTCGGCCTGCGCCAGGTCGATCCAGGCGATCTCGGCGCCGGTGTAGGTCTCCCACGGCTTGAGGAAGCCGCGGAACAGGAAGTTGTGCTGGTTCTGGTTGTTGAGGCCCATGAAGGTGAGCTTCACCCCCTTGAACTCGCCCTCCTTCACCGTCGCCCTGGTGCCGGCGAGCGTCATCTCGCCGACCTTCTGCCAGTCGGCATCGGTGGGGGAGCCGGCGCCGACGCCGGGGATCTTCAGGATCTCGGCGCGGAGGTTGTCCTGGGCGCGGGCCGCACCGGTCAGCGCGCCGAGCGCGCCGCCGGAGGCGAGCGCCAGCGCCGCGCTGCCGGCGGCGCCCTTGAGGATGCTGCGGCGGCTGGCCTGCAGGGCCATGAGCCGCCGATAGTGCTCGAGCTTCATGATGCGGTCCTCCCTGGATCCGACGAGGGCGCGCTCGTTGGCGCGGGTGCGCGGAATCACGGGGAGTCGGGGGATAGGCCGACCCCTCGGGCCGCGTCGTCGGGGAGCCTAGGGGCGAAGCGCGCGGGCTGTCAACGCCGCCTCTCGGCTGAGGAAGCCGCCGGGCGAAGGCGGCTCGTACTGGCCCCGGGTGATCGCTTCGGGATCAAGGCGCTCGGCGGCAGGCGCGACTGTGCCGCATGCACTTCGCGGATTTGGGGTACACAAATCCGCGCGCGCCTGCCTTGCCCTCGGCAGGCGCGGCTCCGCGCCCGCAAGCAGGCGCGCGCGGATTATCAGCGAAGGGTGCAGCTGCACGCCCCTTCGCTTCCGCGCGTCCCGCGCTCCGACGAGCGGCCAGGCGAACGCATGCGTTCGTTCGTCGGGCCGGAACCTCGCGAGGCGGAGCCTCGCGTGTTGCAGGTTCGGACGCCTATTCGAATTGACGGTTCCTCCGAACGGTTCAGTTTCGGCAAATATCAGCGATACTTCGTGGCGGCGAGCTCGATGTTGAAGAGGCTGCGGTCGACCGCGACGCCCGGCTCGAGCGAGGTCAGCTCGACGCGGGTCCGCTGCCCGGCGCGGGTGGTGATCTCCCAGTCGGTCAGCGCGATCGGGCTTGGCGCGAAGCTCATCACCATGCGGCCGGCCTGCGGGTTCTGCGGGTCGACGACGGTGACGTGGATGCCGGCGGCGTCCTCGGTGGCGCCGAGCACCATGCCGGGCTCGGCGAGGCTGATCTGGTCGCGCAGGAGCAGCGAGAGCGGCGTGTTGCCGATCGGGTAGCGGGTCGGGTTGCGGTTGGACTTCGGGTCGAAGACGCCGACCCAGCTGCCGTCGGCGAGCACCATCGCGCCTTTCGGGCTGTCGTACTGGAAGCGGATCCGCCCGGGCTTGGCCAGCCAGAAGCTGCCGGTCTGCACCGAGCCGTTCGGGTTGGTCTGCCGGAAGGTCCCCTGGGCCGAGCGCAGGCCGGTCAGGTAGCGGTTGACCGCGGCGAGGTCGACGGAAGCGAAGGCAGGCGCCGCCGGAATGAGCGGCAGAAGCGCGAGGGCGACAAGGAGCGAGCGGCGGTTCATGCGCATCGGTATAAGGCCCGGCGTGCGGCGATGCACGCAGCCTCTGCTCACGACTGCGGCAGCAGAGGGAACATCGAGGCGCGGGTCACGGTTCTGGAAGCAGCCTAGAGCGCCAGATCCCGGAGTGAGCCCCATGTCCCGCCACGATGCCATTTCCCCCCGCGATGCGGTCTTCCGGCAGGACGCGGCGGCTCGCGCGGCTGTCGCAGCCCGCGAAGACCTCCGCGACGACCTCCGGGCGACCGCCAGCATCGCCGGGCTGCCGATCCACGCGATGCTGGTCCCGGTGCCCATCGTCTGCTTCGTCGGCGCCCTGCTGACCGACATCACCTACTGGCGGACCGCCGAGATGATGTGGTCGGACTTCTCCGCCTGGCTCATCACCGTCGGCGTCGTCATCGGCTGGCTCGCCGCGCTCGCCGGGATCATCGACTTCGCGAGCAGTCGCGGGCTCCGCGCCCTGGCGTCGGGCTGGCCCCACGTCATCGGCGGCGTGGTGGTGCTCGTCCTCGCCAGCTTCAACATGCTGGTGCATACCCATGACGCCTGGACCTCCGTCGTGCCCTGGGGCCTCGGCCTGTCGGTGGCGACGGTCATCGTGCTGATCTTCAGCGGCTGGATGGGCTGGGCGATGGTTTACCGGCACGGCGCCGCAGTGGTGAAGCCATGAGACGGGGCCAGCTCCTCGCCGCGGCGGCGGCGACCTGCGTTCTCGCAGCCGGCGCCTGGGCCGCCGAGAGCTTCGACACCAGCCGGCAGATCGGGCCCAACCCCGAGCTGCCCGAGCCGCAGCAGTACCTGTTCCCGCCGATGCATCTCGCGAGCGTCGTCGGATGGAAGTCGGGCGAGGTGCCGACGGTGGCGAGCGGGCTCGCGGTGAAGCCGCTGGCAACCGGCCTCCAGCACCCGCGCTCGCTCTACGTGCTGCCGAATGGCGACGTGCTGGTGGTCGAGTCGAAGTCGCCGGGCACCGAGGGCATCAAGCGCCCGAAGGACTTCGTGATGGGGATGATCGAGAAGATGGTGACTGGAGGCGGTGGCAACAGCGCCCCGAGCAACCGGATCACGCTGCTCCGCGACGCCGACGGCGACGGCGTCGCCGAGGTTCAGACGGTGTTTCTCGACCACCTGAGCTCGCCCTTCGGCGTCGCGCTCGTCGGCTCGGATCTCTACGTCGCCAACACCGACTCGATCATGCGCTACCACTACACCCCGGGGGAGACGACGATCACCGACCCCGGCACGCCGCTCGTCGCCCTTCCCGGCGGGCCGATCGATCACCACTGGACGAAAAGCCTGGTCGCCAGCCCCGACGGGCGCCTCCTCTACGTCGGCGTCGGGTCGAACAGCAACATCACCGAGAACGGGATGGAAGCGGAGAAGAACCGCGCGGCGATCTGGGAGGTCGACCGCGAGAGCGGCCGCTGGCGGCTGTTCGCGACCGGCCTGCGCAACCCGAACGGGCTCAGCTGGCAGCCCGAGAGCGGCGCGCTCTGGGCGGTCATCAACGAGCGCGACGAGCTCGGCCCCAACCTCGTCCCCGACTACATGACCTCGGTCAAGGACGGCGGGTTCTACGGCTGGCCCTACAGCTACTACGGCCAGCACCTCGACCCGCGGGTGCAGCCGCAGCGACCGGACCTGGTCGCCAAGGCCACCGTGCCCGACTATGCGCTGAGCTCGCACGTCGCACCCCTCGGGCTCGCGTTCTACACCGCCGACGCATTGCCGGCGAAGTACCACGGCGGCGCCTTCGTCGGCGAGCACGGCAGCTGGGACCGCGGCACCTTCAACGGCTACAAGGTCGTCTACGTGCCGTTCAGCGCCGGCATGCCGAGCGGCAAGGCCGAGGACGTGGTCACGGGCTTCCTCAACGCCGACGGCGAGGCCCGCGGCCGCCCCGTCGGCCTCGCCGTCGACCACACCGGCGCGCTGCTCGTCGCCGACGACGTCGGCAACACGGTGTGGCGCGTGACAGCGGCGCCGTAGCGCCCGCCGCCTACCGCCCGGCATCGCCTTGTGCGGCGTCGCTTCTTGTCTCGAAAGACCGCTCGTTCAGGCCTCGCCAAGATCGACACGCCAGAATGACAGGACGTCGGCCACCTCGGCTCGCGGATAATGGCGCAGCGACTCGTCGGCGAGGTCGGCGCGCATCTTCTGCTTCCGCTTGGCGATCTCCCGTTCGATTCGCGAAGTGAAGGGAGCGAGGCCGAGGGGGAGGGCTTCGGGGCGGTCGGGGGCCGGCCAGCTCGCGGGGTAGCCTTGCGGAATCCATCCCGAGCGGATTTGCGCGGCCTGCTCGGCGACGGAGGCATGCTCGCAGGCCCATCCGTAGAGATGAAACGCGCAGGCGCGCAGCATGGCCTTCACCTCGGGCAGCGCGTCGGTGAACCCCTTCAAGGGCGTCGGAAGCCAGATCATGTTGGCGATGCAGGTGAAGTAGCGGGGATCCTGCACGACGCCGCTTCGTTCGGCGAACGACGGGTCGTCGTACCCCCAGATGTGGCAGACGGTCCAGTTCTTCGGCTTCGGACGGGCGACGTCCAGCGCGGCGACCAGCGCCGTTAGCGCGGCGACGTTTCCTTCGTACTTCTCGGACGTCACGCCCGTGGTCGCCCGCGTGTTCGTGTAGGGCCGGGTCCAGCCAGCGTCGTACAGGCGGCGTCCGCGGGCGGTGTGCGGCGCCCAGACCGGCAGGCGGCGGAACGTCTCCGGGTTCACCCAGCGCGCCGTGCGCTCGATGAGCTCGACGACGGCAGGGATGTCGTCGCGGATCGCGTCGTTGCCGTCCGGGACGGGGAAGCCGCCGGCGCTCACCGTTCCGGCACCAGCACCTCGCGCTTGCCGACGTGGTTGGCCTGGCTGACCACGCCCTGCTCCTCCATCATCTCGACGAGCTTGGCGGCCTTGTTGTAGCCGACCGAGAGCTTGCGCTGGATGTAGGAGGTCGAGCACTTGCGGTCCTTGGCGACGATCGCCACCGCCTGGTCGTAGAGCGCGTCGTCGGACGCGCTGCTGCCGCCGAGTCCGAGGACGAGGTCGATCTCGCTCTCCTCGTCGGCGTCGGGGCCGTCGACGATGCCGTCGTCGTAGTCGGGCGCGCCCATGGTCTTCAGGTGCCGCACCACCTCCTCGACCTCCTCGTCGGAGACGAAGGGGCCGTGCACGCGGGTGATGCGGCCGCCGCCGGCCATGTAGAGCATGTCGCCCTGGCCCAGCAGCTGCTCGGCGCCCATCTCGCCGAGGATGGTGCGCGAGTCGATCTTGGACGTGACCTGGAAGGAGATGCGGGTCGGGAAGTTCGCCTTGATCGTGCCGGTGATGACGTCCACGGATGGCCGCTGCGTCGCCATGATGAGGTGGATGCCGGAGGCGCGGGCCATCTGGGCGAGGCGCTGGATGCAGGCCTCGATCTCCTTGCCGGCGACCATCATCAGGTCGGCCATCTCGTCGACGATGACGAC
>JBDHSS010000088.1:0-10110 GCA_039808205.1 Paracoccaceae bacterium
TTCGAGGCCGCCGCTGCCGCGGTCTGGCTGCACGGCGCGGCCGGCGACGCGGCGGGGCCCGGCCTCGTCGCCGAGGACCTCGCCCCGGCGCTGCGCGGGGTCTTTCGCGGGCTCTGGGGCGACGGCCGCTTCACCGCGCGTTAACCGCGACCGGCGAGCCTCGCCCGCGGTCGGCACGGGAGGCTTCGAGAATGGGCGAGGAGAGCGGGCGCAGGGGCTTCTCCGAGGAGGCGATCCGCGGCCTCACCGACTTCGAGCGCACCCTGCCGCCGCCCGAAATCTACGGCCGTCCCGGCCCGACCGACCCTGCGCCGGTGCCGCGGCCGCACTACTGGGGCCACCGCCAGCGCCTGCGCGAGCGCTTCCTCGCCGGCGGCCACGCAGCGATGCCGGAATACGAGCTGCTCGAGCTCGTGCTCTTCAACGCCATCGAGCGGATCGACGTGAAGCCGCTCGCCAAGGCGCTGATTGCCGCCTTCGGCGACCTCAACGGCGTCGTCGCGGCCTCCGAGCACCGGCTGCTGCAGGTGCCGGGCGCCACGCCGCGGGTCTGGCTGCAGCTGCGCATCGTCGAGGCGATCGCGCATCGCATGGCGCGGGCGCGGGTGATCGAGCGCTCGGTCATCGGCTCCTGGGACGAGCTGCTGACCTACTGCCGGACGGTGATGGCCTATCGCGACACCGAGCAGTTCCGCATCCTGTTCCTCGACCGCAAGAACGTGGTGATCGCCGACGAGGCGCAGGCCAAGGGCACGGTCGACCATGTGCCGGTCTATCCGCGCGAGGTCGTCAAGCGCGCGCTCGAGCTCAATGCGTCCGCGCTCATCCTCGTGCACAACCACCCGTCGGGCGACCCGACGCCGAGCGAGGCCGACGTGGCGATGACCGCGCAAATCGAGCTCGCCTGCCAGGCGATCGGCGTCGTCGTCCACGACCACGTCGTCATCGGCCGCGGGCGGGAGGCCTCGTTCCGCAGCCTCGGCCTGCTCTAGCGATTGGTTAACTGGTTAACACCGCAGCCCCCCTGACACGTGTTTAGCGCGGGAAGGCGCCACCGGCACGCTTCCGTCGCGCAGAGGGTTAATCGCTGGCTTGCCCTGACGTGCCTGGCCTCAGCCCCGGACGGCAAGCCCCGGTCCCGGCGGCCGGCAACGACCCGCTACCCGTTGCTGTTCCGGCGCAGCCGGTCGAAGGCGACCGCCACGATGATGAAGCCGCCGATGAAGGTGCCCTGCCAGAAGGCGTTGATGCCGAGCAGCCCGAGCGAGTTGCGGATGATCTCGATCAGCGCCGCGCCGACCAGCGCGCCGAAGGCGGTGCCGATGCCGCCGGCGAGGTTGGCGCCGCCGATGACCGCCGCGGCGATCACCTGCAGCTCCATCCCCGAGCCGATGTTGGTGGTGACGGCACCGAGCCACCCGGTCTGCACGATGCCGGCGATGCCGGCCGAGAGTGCCGACAGCATGTAGACGATGACCTTGATCCGCTGCACCGGCACGCCGGTCAGCGTCGCTGCCTTCTCGTTGCCACCGATCGCGTAGAGGTAGCGGCCGAACCGCGTCCAGCGCAGCACGAACCCGGTGAGGAGCGCCAGCGCGATCATGTAGAGCACCGGATTGGCGATGCCGAAGGTCGAGCCGCCGCCGAGCGCCAGGAGCTTCGCGTGGTCCGGGCCGAACTCGTAGACCACGGTGTTGTTGGAGAGGACCATGGCGAGGCTGCGCGCGATCGACAGCATGCCGAGCGTCACCACGAACGACGGGAAGCCGAAGTAGGCGATGAGGACGCCGTTGAACGCGCCGACGAGGAGCGCGACCGCCACCGACGCGGCGATGCCGGCGTAGATGCTCCAGCCCGCGTGCATCGTCACCGCCAGTACCATCGAGCACAGGCAGAGCACCGAGCCGACGGAGAGGTCGATGCCGCCAATGATGATGACGAGCGTCATCCCGAGCGCGATGATCGCGGTGAAGGTGACATTGCGGGTGATGTTGTAGAGGTTCTTGGTCGTCGCGAAGCTGTCGGTTGCGAACGACAGGAACAGGCAGGCGGCGAGGATCGCCACCAGCACCCAGAAGGTCTGGCTCGACAAGAGGTGCGAGTGCCAGGTGTGCTGCCGCCGGGAGATCGCCTCGTCGAGCGTCACGGTCATCTCTCTCGCTCCTTCAGACCTGCTCGATCGCGCCGGTGATGAGCCCGGTGATCTCCTCGGGCGAGCTCGTCCCGGTCGGCTTGTCGGCGACCTTGCGGCCGCGGCGCAGCACGATGATCCGGTCGGTCACCTCGAAGACGTCGGGCATGCGGTGGCTGATGAGCACCACGGAGATGCCTTGCGCCTTCAGGTGCCGGATGTGGTGCAGCACCTCGGCGACCTGGCGCACGCTGATCGCCGCGGTCGGCTCGTCCATCAGCACGAGCTTGGCGTCGGCGAGCATGGTGCGCGCGATCGCCACCGCCTGGCGCTGGCCGCCCGACATCTGCCGGATCAGGTCGCGCGGCCGGGTCTCCGACTTGAGCTCGCGGAAGAGCTCGCCCGCGCGGCGGTACATCGCCGGATAGTCGAGCACCGGCACCGGGCCGACCCGCCGCCGCGGCTCGCGGCCCAGAAAGACGTTGGCCGCCGCGGTCAGGTTGTCGCAGAGCGCGAGATCCTGGTGCACGATCTCGATGCCGTTGCGCCGCGCCTCGATCGGCTTGTGCAGCACGACGTCCCGGCCGTCGATGCGGATGCTGCCCGCACTCGGCAGGAAGTTCCCGGCGATCATCTTGACCAGCGTCGACTTGCCGGCGCCGTTGTCGCCCATGAGCCCGACGACCTCGCCGCGGCCGATGGTGAGCGACACGTCGTTGACCGCCTGGATTGCGCCGAAATGCTTGGAGATCTGGGCGAGCTCGAGTACCGCCACCGTCATGCATCCTCCCTGGCGACGGCGCCCGCGCGCGGGGTGGGGGGCTTCGCTGCCCTCTCGCATCCGTCCCGACAGGCCATAGCGGATTCGCGCCCGCAAGGCAATCGAGCACCAGCGATCATAACCGATCATGGTTCACCACGGGCTCGACGCGCGCGCGCGGCGGGGTTGACGCGGGCGCCGTCGGCTGCGCCAAGTGGGCCCCGCCCGTCACTGCCGGTTCGCGCCCATGATCCTCGATGCCTCGACCCTCGATCGCTCGCTCTTCGCGACGCATTTCGACGTCTGCGTGATCGGCGCCGGGCCCGCCGGCATCACGCTGGCGCGCAAGCTTGCCGCCGTCGGCGCGCGCGTCGCGCTGATGGAGGCGGGCGGGCTCGAGGTCTCCGAGGCGTCGCAGGACGTCTACCGCGGCACCAATATCGGCCGCGGCTATTTCGAGCTCGAGACCGCGCGGCTGCGCTACTTCGGCGGCACCTCGAACCACTGGGGCGGCTGGTGCCGGGCATTCGACCTCTACGACTTCCTGCCGAAGCCGTTCCACCCGTTGAGCGGCTGGCCGATCACCCAGCTCGACCTCGACCCCTACCGCGCCGAGGCCGACCGCATCCTCGACCTGCCGTCGGCCACCGAGGCGCCGGACCTGCCGATCCGCCAGCGCGACTACATCTTCCGCCACGTGCAGTTCCGCTTCAGCCCGCCGACCCGCTTCGGCGAGAAGTACCGCGACGAGATCGCCGCGTCGGACCGCATCACCCTGGTGCTGAACGCGAACCTCGTCGACCTCGGGCTCGACGACGGCCACGGCACGGTGACGGGCGCGGTCTTCCGCAGCTACGCCGCCGACGATCCGGGCTTCACGGTCGCTGCGCGCGGCTATGCACTCTGCTGCGGCGGGATCGAGAACGCGCGGCTGCTGCTCAACTTCGACCGGCAACTGCCGGCGGGGATCGGCAACCACAACGACATGGTCGGCCGCTGCTTCTGCGACCATCCGCACTATGTCGTCGGCGACGTGGTGCTGCAGACGCTGGTGCTCGAGCGCGAGTTCTACTCGCCGTTCGAGACCTTCATGCTCGAGGCGCGCTGCCTCAACTTCGGCATGCGGCTGGAGCCCGGGTGGATCGAGCCCGCCGACCTGCCGGCTCTGGCGCGGCAGGTCAGCGACGAGGAGTTCGCGATCCACCTGCGCCAGAAGGTCCGCGACTCCGCGGTCGACTTGAGCGCCAGCGACCGGCCGCCGCTGCCCCTGCCATCGCCGCAGACCGCGGTGATGCGCATGGCGCAGGAGCAGCAGCAGAATCTCGACAGCCGGGTGCTGCTCGGGGAGGCGCGCGACGCCTTCGGCCTGCGCCGGGTCGAGCTCGACTGGCGGCTGACCGACCTCGACATCCACACCATGCGCACCGCCGCCACCGCCTTCGCCGGCCACCTGGCCGAGCAGTCGATCGGGCGCGCGCAGATCCGGCCGTGGCTCCTCGAGGAGCCGCCGGCGTTCCCGCCGTTCCCCGACGAGGAGGTCGGCGGCAAGCACCACATGTGCACCACGCGCATGTCGGCCGACCCGCGGACCGGCGTCGTCGACGCCGACTGCAAGGTCTATGGGGTGTCGAACCTCTTCATCGGCGGCTCGAGCGTGTTTGCCACCACGAGCCACGCCAACCCGACCTACACGCTGACGCAGCTTGCGCTCCGGCTGTCGGATCACCTGGCGGGCTGGCTGCACGCCTGAACGCGCTCGCCAAGCGGCGCCGACGGCAGGCACGCCGCGCCGCACCAGTTCGCGAAGGAGAGGCCGCCGCCGGGGCGCTCGGCCCCGGCGGCCGCGCCCGCCTCAGCCCGCCGCCGCCACCGCGCGCCCGGTCAGCGCGCCGGCGAGCTGCGCCCGGTATTCCGGCGTGCCGTGCAGGTCGCCGATCATGCCGTCGGGATCGACCGCAAGCCCCTTGAGCGCCTCGGCGCGGAAGTCGTTCGAGAGCGCCGTCTCGGCCTCGGTCCAGCGAAAGACGCCGTTCTCCGAGGCGCCGGTCACCGCGACGCGCACGCCGCCCGGGTAGCGCGCGACGAAGACCGCGACCAGCGGGAAGCGCGACGCGGGCTGGCGCAGCTTCTCGTAGTGGGCGGCCTGCGGGATCGGGAAGATCACCTCGGTGATAATCTCGCCCTCCTCGAGCGCGGTGGTGAACATGCCCTGGAAGAAGTCGTCCGCGGCGATCTCGCGCGCATTGGTGACGATCACGGCACCCGAGGCCAGCGCCGCCGCCGGATAGCAGGCGGAGGGGTCGTTGTTGGCGAGGCTGCCGCCGATGGTGCCGCGGTTCCGGACGTGCGGATCGCCGATGTGGTCCGCGAGCCAGGCCAGCGCGGGATAGGCGCCGGCCTCGCGCGCCACCACCGCATGCGGCGTCCCGCCCTTGATGCGGACCTGGCCGTCGCCGGTCGTGACGCCGCGAAGCTCGGCGATTCCGGCGAGGCTGACCAGCGTCGCGGGGCTCGCCAGCCGCGCCTTCAGCGTCGGGATCAGCGTCTGGCCGCCGCCGAGCGCCTGGGCGCCCTCCGCTGCCAGCGCCTTGACCGCATCGGCGACCGTGGCCGGCCGCACCAGTTCGAATGCGTACATTCCTCGCCTCCCCTCAGGCCCGCGCCGCCTGGATCGCCGCCCAGACCCGCGACGGCGTGAGCGGCATGTTGATGTGGTCGACCGCGATCCCGCCGCCGTTCAGCGCGTCGAGGACGGCGTTGACGAAGGCCGGCGGCGAGCCGATCGCCCCCGCCTCGCCGCAGCCCTTCACGCCGAGCGGGTTGTGCGTGCACGGGGTGACGCAGGAGTGGTCGACCTTGTAGCTCGGCACGTCGTTCGACCGCGGCATCGCATAGTCCATGTAGCTGCCGGTGACGAGCTGGCCGTCCGCGTCGTAGCCCGCCGCCTCGAGCATGGCCTGGCCGATCCCCTGCGCGATGCCGCCGTGCACCTGGCCCTCGACGATCATCGGGTTCACCACGTTGCCGAAGTCGTCGGCGGCGGCGAAGCCGAGGACGCTGACCACGCCGGTCTCCGGGTCGACCTCGACCTCGCAGGCGTAGCAGCCGGCTGGATAGGTGAAGTTCGACGGGTCGTAGAACGCCGTCTCCTCTAGCCCCGGCTCGATCTGCTCCAGCGGGTAGTTGTGCGGCACGTAGGCGGCGAGCGTCACGTCGGTCCAGGCGACCGAGCGGTCGGTGCCCGCGACCGAGAAGCGGCCGTCCTTGAGCTCGATGTCGGCCTCGGACGCCTCCATCAGGTGCGCGGCGATCTTCTTTGCCTTGGCGATGATCTTGTCCATCGCCTTGACGATCGCCGAGCCGCCGACCGCGAGCGAGCGCGAGCCGTAGGTGCCCATGCCGAACGGCACCTTGGCGGTGTCGCCGTGCGAGATCTCGATCTGGCCCGGGTCGATGCCGAGCATCGAGGCGACCACCTGCGGGAACGTCGTCTCGTGGCCCTGGCCGTGGCTGTGGCTGCCGGTGAAGACGGTGATGCCGCCCGTGGGGTTCACCCGCACCGTCGCCGCCTCGTAGAGCCCGGCGCGGGCGCCGAGCTGGCCGACGAGGTTCGAGGGCGCGATGCCGCAGGCCTCGATATAGGACGAGATGCCGAGGCCGCGCAGCTTGCCGCGCGCCGCGCTCTCCGCCTTGCGTGCCGGGAACCCGGCGACGTCGGCGATCTCGACGAGCTTGTCCATCGTCGCGTCGTAGTTGCCGGTGTCGTAGTTGACCGCCACCGGCGTCTGGTACGGGTACTGGTCGGGCTTCACGAAATTCTTGCGGCGAATTTCGATCGGGTCGATCCCGAGCTCGCGCGCCGCCTTGTCGACCACCCGCTCGAGCTGGAACGTCGCCTCCGGCCGCCCGGCGCCGCGATAGGCGTCGACCGGCACGGTGTTGGTGAAGACCGCGCGCACGTTCACGTAGATCAAGGGCGTCGTGTAGTTCCCCGCCATCAGCGTGCCGTGCAGGTAGGTCGGGATCGACGGCGCGAAGGTCGAGAGATAGGCGCCCATGTTGGCGAGCGTCGTCGAGCGGATCGCCAGGAACTTGCCCTGCAGGTCGGTCGCGAGCTCGATCCTGGTCACGTGGTCGCGGCCGTGGGCGTCGGACATGAACGCCTCGGACCGGGTCGAGGTCCACTTGACCGGCCGGCCGACCGCCTTGGCGGCGGCGGTGACGAACGCCTCCTCGGCGTAGTGGAAGATCTTCGAGCCGAAGCCGCCGCCGACGTCGGGCGCCACCACGCGCAGCTTCTGCTCGGGGATGCCGAGGACGAAGGCGCCCATCAGCAGGCGGATCACGTGCGGGTTCTGGCTGGTGGTGTAGAGCGTGTGCTGGTCGTCGGCGGCGTCGTATTCGCCGATGGCCGCGCGCGGCTCCATGGCGTTCGGCACCAGCCGGTTGTTGACGAGCTCGAGCGTGGTGACGTGCGGCGCCGCCTTGATCGCCGCGTCGACCGCGTCGCGATTGTCCTCGACGAAGCCCCAGTCGTAGCAGAGGTTTGTCCCTGCCTCCTCATGCACCAGGGAAGCGCCGTCGGCGAGCGCCGCGCGCATGTCGACGACGGCCGGCAGCTCCTCGATGTCGAGCTCGATCGCCTCGGCCGCGTCGCGCGCCTGCGCGCGGGTCTCGGCGACCACCGCCGCGATCGGATCGCCGACGTGGCGCACCTTGCCTTCGGCGAGGATCGGGTGCTTCGGCTCCTTCATCGGCTGGCCGAAGCGGTCGGTCACCATCCAGCCGGCGGGGATGCCCCCGGCCGAGGCGAAGTCCGCCGCGGTGAAGATCTTCACGACTCCGGGCATCTGCTCGGCGGCGCTGATGTCGAGCTTGCGGATCCGCCCGTGCGCCACGTCCGAGCGCAGGAACCAGACATAGGTCTGATCCGGCCGGTTGAAGTCGTCGGTATAGCGGCCCTTCCCGGTCAGGAAGCGCACGTCCTCGCGGCGCTTGTTGCTCGCGCCGATCCCGCCATCCGGCATGGTAACCTCCCCTGGAGTTCTTATTCGGCCGCGACGCGCGCGGCGCCGAGCTCGGTCGCGGCGGCCCGGATCGCCTTGACGATGTTGTGGTAGCCGGTGCAGCGGCAGATGTTGCCCTCGAGGTACTCGCGGATCTCTGCCTCGCTCGGGTCCGGGTTCTCGGCGAGGAGCGAGGTCGCCGTCATCACCATGCCCGGCGTGCAGAAGCCGCACTGCAGGCCATGGTGGGTCTGGAACGCCGCCTGCACAACGGAAAGCGCGCCGTCCTTGGCGATGCCCTCGATGGTCGTCACCTCGGTGCCGTCGGCCTCGAGCGCGAAGATGTTGCACGCCTTCACCGAGCGGCCGTCGACGTGCACCACGCAGGCGCCGCACTGCGCCGTGTCGCAGCCGACATGCGTCCCGGTGAGCCGCAGGCCCTCGCGCAAGAAGTCGACGAGCAGCGTTCGTCCCTCGACCTCGCCCGTGACCTTCCGGCCGTTCACCGTCATCGATACCTGCGGCATCCGATCCTCCCAAATCGCGCGTGCCTTCCGGTCCGTCCCGAGACGGGGGCCGGCGGGTGTCCGGCATCCATCTGATGCGCAACCGCGCCGGATGCCAAGTGACTTTTCGTCTGATCTCCCGGCGGGCGCGGCAGCCTCACGGCTTGCCGCAGCCGCCGCCGCCCGGCGTCTCCAGCCAGTAGACGTCGCCGGGGCCGACCTCGGTGCGGTCGGCCGAGGCGAGCGTGTCGATCCGGCCACAGGCGCGCTCGACGCGGGTGATCCCGACCGCTCCCGGCCCGCCGCCGTCGAGCCCCGGCGGCGGCACCACCCGGTGCCCGGCGAGGATCGCCACCGTCATCGGCGCGAGGAACCGGATCCGCCGCACCACGCCGTCGCCGCCCGGGAAGCGCCCGGCGCCGCCGGAGCCGGGGCGCAGCCGGAAGGCGTCGAGCACCACCGGATAGCGCCATTCGAGCACCTCCGGGTCGGTCAGCCGCGAGTTCGTCATGTGCGAGTGCACGCCCGACGTCCCCGGATGGCCGCTGCCGTCCGAGAGCCGCCCCGCCCCGGTGCCGCCGCAGACCGTCTCGTAATACTGCAGCCGGTCGTCGCCCCAGGTGGTGTTGTTCATCGTCGACTGCGCCGCCGCCTGCACCCCGAGGGCGAGAAAGAGCGCCGACGTCACCGCCTGGCTGGTCTCGACGTTGCCCGCGATCACTGCCGCCGGATAGCGCGGCGAGAGCATGGTGCCGGGTGGCAGGATCACCTCGAGCGGCTTCATCACTCCCTCGTTCATCGGGATGTCGTCGTCGACGAGGCAGCGGAAGACGTAGAGCACGGCCGCCCGCGTCACCGGCTCGGGCGCGTTGTAGTTGGTCGCGAGCTCGCCCGTGGTGCCGGTGAAGTCGATGACCGCCGAGCGCGCGGCGCGATCGACGCGGATCCGCACCCGGATCTCGCGCGGGCGGCCGTCGAAGTCCGGATCCATCGGATAGACGTAGTCCGCATCCGACAGCGCCTCGATCGCCCGCCGCACGCATTCCTCGGCGTTGGCCTGGACGTAGCGCATGTAGGCCGCGACCACGTCCAGGCCGAACTCCGCCACCATGCGGCGGAGCTCCTGCGCCCCCTTCTCGCAGGCCGCGACCTGGGCGCGCAGGTCGGCGAGGTTCACCTCCGGCGCCCGCACCGGGTGCGCACCGGCGAGCAGCAGCGCGCGCGTCTCCGCCTCGCGGAACCGGCCCCGCTCGACCAGCGTCCAGTTGTCGATGTAGGCGCCCTCGTCGTGGATCGTCCGGCTGTCCGGCGGCATCGAGCCCGGCGTCAGCCCGCCGACGTCGGTGTGGTGCCCGCGCGCGGCGGTGAAGAACAGCACCCGTTCGCCCGCATCGTCCCAGACCGGCCGCACCACGGTGATGTCGGGCAGGTGGGTGCCGCCGTTGTAGGGCGCGTTCAGGACGAAGACGTCGCCGGGCGCCATCGCCGGGTTCTGCGCGATGATCGCCTTCACGCTCGCCCCCATCGAGCCGAGGTGCACCGGCATGTGCGGCGCGTTGGCGATGAGATCGCCCGCCGCATCGAAGACGGCGCAGGAGAAGTCGAGGCGCTCCTTGATCGTCACGCTGGCCGCGGTGTTCTCGAGCACCGCGCCCATCTGCTCGGCGATCGACATGTAGAGGTTGTTGAAGACCTCGAGCATCACCG
>JBDHSS010000089.1:0-10056 GCA_039808205.1 Paracoccaceae bacterium
CTGCGCCTCCATCAGCGCCTCGGCGTCGGCCTCGGCGCGCCGGGCGTGCGGCCGCGGCATACAGGCGAGCAGCCGATCGCGCAGCGCCGCGAGCGCCGCGACATCGGGTGCCGCGCCCTCGCGCTCGGCGCGGCGGATCGACATCTCGAGTGCGGCGAGCTCGTCGTCGCGAATGCCCTGGAACCGGGCGAGGCCGGCGTCGCGCAGCTTCCAGCGCCGGCGGCGGTCCTCGTCGGTGCGGATCTCGACGCCGGGAAAGGTGTCCTCGAGCGCGCGGACCATGCGCTGCGCCGTGCGGTGGTCGGCGCCGAACTCCGCGGCGATCTCGGCCAGCGAGACGCCCTGATGCCGCGCCGCCGCCATTTCGGCGAGCCGCATCAGGTCGCGCGCCTTGGCGAGCGACATCAGGCCGGTTCCAGCGGGATTGAGCGCGCGAATTCAACGGTCGATCTCATGTCGCTCCCTCCTCGTCGCCCGGCGGCGGCCTTCATGCGTCATGGCAACCGCGCTCGATACTGACAGGATTTGTCACCGCGAGGAACGAAAAAGGAGAGACGCGGGCGACTCGCCCCGCGGGCGGGCGCCCGGATCGTCGGGGTGGGGCGCGGAGGGGACGGGAGCGGAGCGAATGAGCGTGACGAGTATGATGGTGCGTCGCTCCGCTTCCTTCGCCGATGCGCGGCGGTCCGGGCGCCCGCGCGACGACGCTCGATCCGGCGCGGCGGAGGGGATGGGCGCCGCGCCGGGGGGACAGCGAGGCCGGGAGGCCGGGGCGGTGCCGCTCCGGCCTGCGGGCCCGAGCGTCGTCGTGCCCGTCGGCGTCAGGGCGCCTTCGTCAGCCGCAGCAGGGCGCCCGCGTCCGCGTCGGTGAGGACGAGGATCGCGCCGTCGGGCGCGAGCGCCACGTCGCGGATGCGGCCGGCGTCGCGGATGAGGCGCTCCTCGCCCGTCACCTTGCCGCCCTCGAGCCGGAGCCGGACCAGCGCGCCGGGTGTCAGCGACCCGACGAGGATGTCGCCCTGCCAGTCGGGGAACATGTCGCCCGAGTAGAACACCATGCCGCTCGGCGCGATCACCGGGTCCCAGTAGTAGACCGGCTGCTCCATGCCGTCCTTGGCGGTGATGCCGTCGCCGACCGGGGTGCCGTCGTAGTTCTCGCCATAGCTGATGACCGGCCAGCCGTAGTTCCGGCCGGGCTCGATGCGGTTGAGCTCGTCGCCCCCTTGCGGGCCGTGCTCGATGGTCCAGAGCTGGCCCTTCGCATCGAGCGCCGCCGCCTGAATGTTGCGGTGGCCGAACGACCAGATCGTGCCGATGGCGCCGGGCTTGGCGACGAACGGGTTGTCGGCCGGGATGCCGCCGTCGAGGTCGATGCGCACGACCTTGCCGTAAGTGGTGCCGAGGTCCTGGGCGAGCTGGCGCTCGGCCGGGGTGAAGTGCTCGCCGGTGGTGACGAACGCGTGGCCGGCGCCGTCGAGCACGATGCGCGAGCCGTAGTGGTTGGTCGTCGGCGACGGCGGCTCCTGCACGAAGATGTCGCGCACGTCGGTGAGCGCGCTGCCGTCCTCGGCCAGCCGGCCGCGCGCGGCGGCGGTGGCCGAGCGGCCGTCGCCCATGGGCTTCGCATAGGTCCAGAAGACCGTGCGGTCCTCGGCAAATCCCGGCGAGACCGCGACGTCGAGGAGGCCGCCCTGACCTTTGGCGAGCACTGCGGGAAGTCCCGCGATCGGCGCCGACAGCGTGCCATCGGGGGCGACGATCCGCATCCGGCCCGGGCGCTCGGTGACGAGCATCGAGCCGTCGGGCAGGAGCGCGAGCCCCCACGGGTGCTCGAGGCCGGAGGCGAGCGTCTGGCGCTCGAGGGTGATCTTCGAGTCCATCGCCGGCGCCCGGGTCTGCTCGGGGAAGGCGGGCTGGAACTCGGGCACGTTCTTCGGGCCCTGCTCGACCGGTGCCGCGATCTGCGCCTCGGCGGCGGTGGCGAGGAGCGTGGCGACGGCGGCGGCGAGGAGGTGACAAGCAGCTTTTCGAACGGTCATGCCAACTCAACGCGCAGTTTCAGTTTTGGCTGCACTGGGGGAGCGCAACCGTCAATTGTCCCGCTCCAAATGTCATTATGTAATGTCATGTGAACTCGGTAATATAGTATAGTAAAAGTTTTCATGTTGATAAAATGGTCTCGCAACAAGCTTATTAAGTGGTTGCCTTGGCTCGACCTTAAGGTACGGATCTGTTTCATGGCGGCCCTCCCAAATATCATAATATTCCACAAAGCAATATAAATATATATCGCGCTCAGAGTTAATAGATTGCGATACCAATTCAAGGCTTACCGTCGGCGATGGCAATAGGCACGTATTTCCCAGCCCAATATTTGCAAGTCCATCGAGGTAATTTGGAGCGTCGCTTCTAAGATCGGCCACGCTATCGGTGGCCTTCTCGCGTATTGACACGGCTGCCCTAACTCTTTTCGCTGGCGTTCTTCCGGAGTTCTGGAATGTTAAAAGAAATTCAAAACCAATGGTCACCTCAGGCTCTTCCATACGCGCCATTGGTCGTGCCGCTATGCTTTGGTGGAGCACCCACGCTCTGTCTGCCTTTACCATATCCTGCGCCGCGTTGGCGCTTCGTCGAGTCTCGTAAAGGGTCCAGACAATTCCTCCCGCCCCAATCACTCCTAGCAAGAGGGAGCCCAAGGATGCGAGCGTCGCAACTCTGTTCGAAGCGGCCATGCTTCGTTGCGCGGCCAAATCAAGCACGTCCGCGGAGTTCCTGATAAGGTCGCCCTTCGTTAGACTCTTATAGCCTTCAAAGCTGGCATCCAAATCTGTGAAAGAAACGAAAGAAAACAAACTAATTGATATGTAGACAAGTGCGGATAGGGATATTCCGGCGAATAGGCCGACTCCGAACATCCCGTCATAGAAGTGTCTATTGTTCAAGGTGGTTATACCGAAGTATCGGGAACGCAGCTTTGGCTGCGTTCCCTTCTGCCACGTATTCAGGCGAGCTCGAAACGATCGGCGTTCATCACCTTGTTCCAGGCGGCGACGAAGTCGTTGACGAACTTCTCCTGGCAGTCGTCCTGCGCGTAGACCTCGGCGATCGCGCGCAGCTGCGCGTGCGAGCCGAAGACGAGATCGACGCGGGTCCCCGTCCACTTCGGCGCGCCGGTCGCGCGGTCGGTGCCCTCGAAGAGATCCTCGGCCGGGGTCGTCGGCTTCCACGCGGTCGCCATGTCGAGCAGGTTCACGAAGAAGTCGTTGCTGAGCGTCTCCGGCCGGTCGGTGAAGACGCCGTGCGTCGACTTGCCGGCGTTGGCGCCGAGCACGCGCAGGCCGCCGAGGAGCGCCGTCATCTCCGGCGCGGTCAGCCCGAGGAGCTGCGCCTTGTCGACGAGCATCTCCTCGGCCCGGAGCGGGAACCGGGTCTGCACGTAGTTGCGGAAGCCGTCGGCCCGGGGCTCGAGGAAGGCGATCGAGGCGACGTCGGTCTGCTCGTCGGTCGCGTCGGTGCGGCCCGGCGCGAAGGGCACCTCGATCCGGTGCCCGGCCTTGGCGGCCGCCGCCTCGATCGCCGCGGCGCCGCCGAGGACGATGAGGTCGGCGATCGACACCTTCTTGCCGCCGGTCTGTGCCGCATTGAACGCCGTGCGGATGCCCTCGAGCACGTCGAGCACGCGCGCGAGCTGCTCGGGCTCGTTGACGTCCCAGTCCTTCTGCGGCGCGAGCCGGATGCGCGCGCCGTTGGCGCCGCCGCGCTTGTCGGTGCCGCGGAAGGTCGAGGCGGACGCCCAGGCGGTCGCGACGAGCTCGGAGATCGAGAGCCCGGAGGCGAGGATCTTTGCCTTCAGCTCGCCGATGTCGGCCGCGTCGATCAGCGGGTGGTCGACGTCGGGCAGCGGATCCTGCCAGATCAGCACCTCCTGCGGCACCTCCGGCCCGATGTAGCGCGAGCGCGGGCCCATGTCGCGGTGGGTGAGCTTGAACCAGGCGCGGGCGAAGGCGTCGGCGAAGGCGTCCGGATCCTCGAAGAAGCGGCGAGAGATCTTCTCGTAGATCGGATCCTCGCGCAGCGCGAGGTCCGAGGTCAGCATCGCCGGCGCGTGCCGCTTGCTCCGGTCATGGGCGTCCGGGATGCTGTTGGCGCCGGCGCCGTTCTTCGGCCGCCACTGGTGCGCCCCGGCCGGGCTCCGCGTCAGCTCCCAGTCGTAGCCGAAGAGGTTCCAGAAGTAGTTGTTGCTCCAGCGCGTCGGCGTCGAGGTCCAGGTGACCTCGAGGCCGCTGCTGATCGTGTCGCCGCTGTGCCCCGTGCCGTGGGTGCTCCACCAGCCGAGGCCCTGCGCCGCGAGGCCGGCCGCTTCCGGCTCCGGGCCGATGTGCTTGGGGTCGCCGGCGCCGTGGGTCTTGCCGAAGGTGTGCCCGCCGGCGATGAGCGCGACGGTCTCCTCGTCGTTCATCGCCATCCGGGCGAAGGTCTCGCGGATGTCGCGCGCCGAGGCGAGCGGGTCGGGGTTGCCGTCCGGCCCCTCGGGGTTCACGTAGATGAGGCCCATCTGCACGGCGGCGAGCGGGTTCTCGAGATTGCGCTCGCCGGTGTAGCGGCTGTTCTCGCTGCCGCTCGGCGCCAGCCACTCGGCCTCGCCGCCCCAGTAGGTGTCCTCCTCGGGCTCCCAGACGTCGGAGCGGCCGGCGGCGAAGCCGAAGGTCTTGAAGCCCATCGACTCGAGCGCGACGTTGCCGGCCAGGATCATCAGGTCGGCCCAGGAGATCTTGTTGCCGTACTTCTTCTTGACCGGCCAGAGCAGGCGGCGCGCCTTGTCGAGGTTGACGTTGTCGGGCCAGCTGTTGAGCGGCGCGAAGCGCTGCTGGCCGGCCCCGGCGCCGCCGCGGCCGTCGCCGACGCGGTAGGTGCCGGCCGCGTGCCAGGCCATGCGGACCATGAGGCCGCCGTAATGGCCGAAGTCGGCCGGCCACCACGGCTGGCTGTCGGTCATCAGCGCGCGCAGATCCTGCTTCAGCGCCTCGTAGTCGAGGCTGGCGAACGCCTTGGCGTAGTCGTAGTCCTTGCCGAGCGGGTCGGATTTGGTGTCGTGCGCGTGCAGCACGCGGAGATTGATCTGGTTCGGCCACCAGTCGCGGTTCGAGCGCATCGACGCGCTCGCGGCAAGGGTGGCGTGCGCCGGGCACGTGGGCTCGGTATCAACGTTGACGTCTAGAGCGTCCATCGGAATCCCCCTGGCGATGAGCTGACTGGCGTCGGTATAGGCCGGCGCGCTCATAGTTGGAAGTTGCATTTGGTTTCACTCTCGATAAACAGAAATTATGGGCTTCACCCTCCGTCAGCTCCGCTCGCTGGTTGCTCTCGCGGACCTCGGCCACTTCGGCCGTGCCGCGGCGGCGGTGAACATCAGCCAGCCCGCGCTGTCGGTGCAGATCCGCGAGCTCGAGACCGCACTCGGCACCCGGCTTGTCGAGCGCGGCGGCCGCGAGGCGGTGCTGACGCCCACCGGGCGCGAGGTGCTGCGCCGCGCCCGGCGCATCCTCGGCGAGGTGCGCGAGATCGAGCAGGTGGCGCGCTGGCACGGCGGGCTGGCCGGGCGGCTTCGGATCGGGGTGATCCCGACGGTCGCGCCCTATCTCCTGCCGCTCGCGCTGCCGCAGCTCCGCGCCCGCAACATCTCGCTCGATCTCGGCGTGCGCGAGGCACAGACCGGGCGGCTGATCGAGGAGGTGCGCGAGGGCGGGCTCGACGCGGCGGTGGTGGCGACGCCGGTGGACGCGGCCGATCTCGTCGCGGTGCCGCTCTTCGACGACCGCTTCCTGCTCGCGGGGAGTGCTGCGCGGCTTGCCGACCTCGGCGTCGCCGAGACGGCACCGGAGCCCGCGGCGATGGAGCCGGGCCAGCTGCTGCTCCTCGACGACGGGCATTGCCTCGCCGATCAGGCGCTGGCCGCCTGCGGGATGGAGCGGAGCCGCGGGCCGATGGACCTGCGCGCGGCCAGCCTGACGACGCTCTGTCGGCTGGTGTCGGAGGGCTTCGGCCTGACGCTCCTGCCCGAGCTCGCGGCGCTCGCGGAGTGCGCCGCGGCACCGGAGCTTGCGCTCGCCCGCTTTGCGCCGCCCGAGCCGCGGCGCACGGTCGGCCTCGTGCGGCGGCGGCTGTCCGTCGACGACGGCTGGTTCGGCGAGCTCGCGCGTATCCTCGGCGAGGCCGGGCGCAGCGTCATCGCCACCTCGGCCGACGTCGCAGCCATGCGGCACGCTCATGCCGGTCCGTCCGGGATTGTCGGCTGACATCGCGGCGGGTCCGCTCTATGGTCGCGGGCGGGAGAGAAGCACGAGGGGCGGAATGACCAGTTCGCGCGACATGAGCGACCGTTCGCAGCGCCATCCGGAAAAGGCGCACCGGCCCGACACGCCGATCCTGCGCAAGCCGGACTGGATACGGGTCAAGGCGCCGACCTCGGACGGCTATCGCAAGACCCGCGAGATACTGCGCGAGAACCGCCTCGTCACCGTCTGCGAGGAGGCGGGCTGCCCGAACGTCGGCGAGTGCTGGGGCCACGGCCACGCCACCATGATGATCATGGGCGAGATCTGCACCCGCGGCTGCACCTTCTGCAACGTCGCGACCGGGCGGCCGGACGCGCTCGACGCCTTCGAGCCGGCGCGGGTCGCGGTGGCGGTGGAGAAGCTCGGCCTCAACCACGTCGTCATCACCTCGGTCGATCGCGACGACCTCGACGACGGCGGCGCCGAGCACATCGCCCAGACGATCCGCGCGGTGCGCCGCAAGAATCCCGCGACGACGATCGAGGTGCTGACCCCCGACTTCCTGCGCTGCCCGCCGTCGGCGCTCGAGACGGTGGTGGCGGCGCGGCCTGACGTCTTCAACCACAACCTCGAGACGGTGCCCGGTCTCTATCCCGAGGTGCGGCCGGGGGCGCGCTACTTCCATTCGCTCCGGCTCTTGCAGCGGGTGAAGGAGCTCGATCCGGCGATGTTCACCAAGTCCGGGATCATGGTCGGGCTCGGCGAGGACCGGCAGGCGGTCCTGCAGGTGATGGACGACATGCGCTCGGCCGACGTCGATTTCCTGACTGTCGGCCAGTACCTGCAGCCGACACCGAAGCACCACGCCGTCGAGCGCTTCGTGACGCCCGAGGAGTTCGCAAGCTTCGAGCGCGCGGCCGTCGGCAAGGGCTTCCTCATGGTCTCGGCGACGCCGCTCACCCGCTCGAGCTATCACGCCGGTTCGGATTTCGAGCGCCTGCGCGCGGCGCGGCTGGCGCGGCTCGGGCCGGCGTAGCGACCGAAGCGGAGCCTCTTGCAGCACGACGGGGCGCGACGTGTCGCCGGCGGTCCCAATCCGTCGGCAACGACACCGCCGTGCCGGAGTGTCATCGCAGGAAAGCGGCGCAACGCGCAGATACTGCGGGCGAACGCCATCTTTCGGCACGCCTCGGCCGCGCCGAGCGCCTCCGACGCCTTGCGCCATGGAACCCGGGCTCGCGAGCCGGCGTTGGAAAGGCGCTATCCAATCCATTCCATGGCCTTAGGCCGGAACAGGGGAGAGACAAGATGAGAAAGTTCCCGGCGCTTGCGGCGATGCTTGCCGCCCCGATCGCGCTCGCCGCGTGCCAGCACGGCGGCACCACGCCGTCGGGCGCCGCCGAGGCGAATGTCCGCGACACCCAGATCTCGGCCTGCAAGAACCAGGTCGCGAGCCAGACCGCGCTCCCGGCCGACCAGATGACCAGCGTCTACGATCGCGAAACCCCGATGGGCACGTCGATCATTGAGGTCAAGGCGAAGAACGGCACCTTCGCCTGCGAGATCGCGCCCGACCTGACGGTCAAGAGCATCACCCAGGTCGCCGACGCCAAGGGCACCCGCGCCAACTCCTGACCGGGCGCAGGAAGCCGCTTGCGGCGAACGGCAGGCTTGCCGGTTCCCGACGCGGTTGCTACGCCGGGAACGGCCGGCCGCCGCTTGAGCGGCCCTGCCGGCTCCATGGAGGGGTTCTCGAATGAAGAACTGGATGCTCATGGCGCTCTGCGCGCTGCCGATCGGCGTCGCCGCCTGCGCGCCCAAGCCGCCGCCACCGCCGCCCGCGCCGGTCCTGACCCCGGCCGAGCAGGCGTGCGTCGATCGCACGATCGCCTCGACCGGCGCCCAGTCGGGGCAGGTTTCGGTGGTCGCCACCGGCGCCACCAAGACCGGCGAGTCGATCTACACGACCGCGGTCGGGCAGGACGACTTCACCTGCGTCGTCAACGCGAGCAACGTCATCGTCCGCTTCGCGAAGAACTGAGGCTTCCCGCCCGGCCGCCGGCACAGCGCCAGCGGCCGGGCGGGCGAATCATCAGTCGGGGTTGGCTGGCGATGCGATCTCTTGGCGCGATCCTCCTCAGCCTCGGGCTCGCTGGCTGCGCCGTCGCGCCCGAGTCGGCCACGGCGCCGGCCGGCGTGGTGCCTGAGACGGCGAAGCAGGCGATGGAGGCATCCTGCGCAAGCGCGGTGGCGCAGCACATCGGCAGCGACGCGGGGTCGGTGCAGGCGGTCTGGAGCGGCAGCACGACCGACGGCCGGGCGCTCGTCACCGTGGGCGACCAGGTACAGGGCCGCCAGCGCATCCACTTCTGCGAGCTCGACGACGCCGGCCGCGTGGCGGCGATCCGGCACCAGCTGTGACCGGGGCCAGGGCGCAGGCGCCGGCCGAGTTCCGGCTGCGCGTCTACTACGAGGACACCGATGCCGGCGGCATCGTCTATTACGCCAACTACCTGAAATTCATCGAGCGCGCGCGCACCGAGGCGCTGCTCGCGCGCGGCTTCAGCCAGACCGAGCTGCGCGAGCGGCATGGCGTGCTCTTCGCGGTGCAGGAGATCACCGTGCGCTACCTGGCGCCGGCGCGGCTCGAGGATCAACTTGTCGTGAGAACCTGGACCGGCGCGCCCCGCGGCGCCCGGCTCGAGATGGTGCAGGAGGTGTGGCGCGGCGACGCCTGCCTCGTCAAGGCACGCGCGACGCTCGCCTGCATCGGGCTGACGGGCCGCCCGGCGCGGATGCCGGCTGATCTCGTGGCGGCGCTGACCCCGGCCGGGCAGGTTCACGCCTCCCCCTAGACAGAAGCCGGGTTTTCCGTCAAAGCAAACCGCAAAATGTGGTATGGTCGCCGTCAGAGCCGGATCAACACGGCCGACGACCCGAGCAAGCATCGAGACAGGCACCCATGCATCCCGAGACTCTCGCCGCCGCGCAGCAAGTCGACTTCTCGCTGCTGGCGTTGTTCTTCCGCGCGACGTTCACCGTCAAGCTCGTCATGCTGGTGCTGATCGCCGCGTCGTTCTGGTCGTGGGCGATCATCATCCAGAAGCTCATCGACCTGCGCCGCGCGCGCGAGGAGGCCCGCGCCTTCGACCAGGAGTTCTGGTCCGGCGAGCCGCTCGACACCGTCTATGACCGCGTCGGCCCCGATCCCGCCGGCGCCTCGGCACGGATCTTCGCCGCCGGCATGACCGAGTGGCGGCGCTCGCACCGCAAGGACGGCGGGCTCATCGCCAACACCCAGTCGCGCGTCGAGCGGGCGATGAACGTCGCCCTGGCGCGCGAAGGCGACGCGCTGACGCGGGGGCTCAACTTCCTCGCCACCGTGGGCTCGATCGCGCCCTTCGTCGGCCTCTTCGGCACGGTCTGGGGCATCAAGCACGCGTTCGAGCAGATCGCGCTGCAGCAGTCGACCAACCTCGCCGTGGTCGCGCCCGGCATCGCCGAGGCGCTGCTCGCCACCGGACTCGGGCTTCTCGCGGCGATCCCGGCCGTCATCTTCTACAACAAGCTCAACCAGGACACCGAGACCGTGGTCGGCGGCTACGAGAGCTTTGCCGACGAGTTCTCGCTCATCCTGTCGCGCCAGCTCGACCGGGCCGCCTGAGATGGGCGCGAGCGTGCAGCCTGCCGCCCGCGGCGGACGCGGCGGCCGGCGCCGGCGCAGCCGGCCGATGGCGGAGATCAACGTCACGCCGATGGTCGACGTGATGCTGGTGCTGCT
>JBDHSS010000090.1:0-10040 GCA_039808205.1 Paracoccaceae bacterium
ATCGCCCGCGAGCGGCTGCGGCTCGACGCGCTGGTGCTCGAGGATCGCCCCTGGCGCGGCGCGCCCGCGCACGCCGTGGCCGCGGCGCTCATTGACGGGGTGCGGCAGCTGGGGCTCGAGGCGCTGGCGTGGACCCCGGCCGCGCGGCGGCTGGCGGCGCGGATCGAATGGCTGCGGCAAAATGGCGCAGACGACCTGCCCGACTGCTCGGCCGAAGGGCTCGCGGCCGACCTTGACGCCTGGCTGGCGCCCTGGCTCGCCGGCATGACGCGGGCAAGCGACCTTGAACGGCTCGACCTCGCGGCGGCGGTGGCGGCGCGGCTCGACCGCGAGGCGCGCGCCCGGCTCGACCGCCTGGCGCCGGCGAGCTTCACCGCGCCCACCGGCACGGTGCTGCCGGTCGACTATTCCGGCGCGGCGCCGGCAATCTCGGTCCGGCTGCAGGAGATGTTCGGCCTGACCCGCCACCCGGGCATCGGCCCGCGCGGCGTGCCGCTCGTCATCGAGCTCTTGTCGCCCGCCGGACGGCCGGTGCAGACCACGGCCGACCTGCCGGGCTTCTGGCGCACGTCCTACGCCGACGTGCGCCGCGACCTGCGCGGCCGCTATCCGAAGCACCCGTGGCCGGAGGATCCGGCCGCCGCGGAGCCGACGCGCCGCGCCAAGCCGCGCGGGCGGTGACTCTCCAAGCTATATCCCGGCGCCGCGAAGCGCGTCAGCAGCCGGCGTCGTGGTGATCGTCACCGCATCGACCCGGCGCGCGAAGGTGAAGTCGGTGTCGGCGTGGCCCGGCAACGTGAAGCGCACCGCGTCGCCGTCGTCGAGCCGCAGCACCAGCCGGGCCGGCGTCTCGTCGCCGGCGCCGAGCCAGGTCGCCGTCACCTCGTAGCCGTCGGCGTCGACCGGCGCGAAGTAGGCGACCATCTGGACGCTTGGCGTCGCGATCGTCTTGGCCTCAAAGGGCGTGGCGGTGCGAACCTCGCCGGCGAGCGCCGGCGCCGCGGCGGCGGCGAGGGTGAGGGCAAGCACGGTCTTCAGCATGGCAGAGCCTCCGTTCGGGATGCGACGTGCACGAGGGGCGCCGCTTCGCGAGAAGAAATGGACGTCCCAATCCGGTTTCGCAACGCAGCAAAGACGAATAGCTCCTATGCACGTGGCGAAGAACTCCGTTGTTCCAGTGATGATGGAGCATACTGCGGTGCACAACTTCCGCGGCCGACGCGGCCGGCGCCAGGCCGGCTTGCCCCGCCGGGAACCGGATGGTTTACTTGGCCCTAGCGGCCGTTCCGAGCCGCGTGTCCCGGGAGGACATCCAATGAACGCCCCGCTGCGCGAGCCGAGCTTTCGCGAGTCCGTCGACCTCATGTTCAACCGCGCCGTTCGGCTGATGGATCTGTCGCCCGGGCTCGAGGAGAAGATCCGCGTCTGCAACTCGACCTATACCGTGCGCTTCGGCGTCCGGCTGCGCGGCGCCATCCACACCTTCACCGGCTACCGCTCGGTGCATTCGGAGCACATGGAGCCGGTCAAGGGCGGCATCCGCTATGCGCCCTCGGTGCATCAGGACGAGGTCGAGGCGCTGGCGGCGCTGATGACCTACAAGTGCAGCCTCGTCGAGGTGCCGTTCGGCGGCTCGAAGGGCGGCCTCCGGATCGACCCGCGCGAGTGGAACGAGCACGAGCTCGAGCAGATCACCCGCCGCTTTGCCTACGAGCTCGCCAAGCGCGACCTCATCAACCCGTCGCAGAACGTCCCCGCCCCCGACATGGGCACCGGCGAGCGCGAGATGGCATGGATCGCCGACCAGTACCGGCGGATGAACACCACCGACATCAACGCCTCGGCCTGCGTCACCGGCAAGCCGCTGAACTCCGGCGGCATCGCCGGCCGCGTCGAGGCGACCGGGCGCGGCATTCAATACGCTCTCCGCGAGTTCTTCCGCCACCCCGAGGACGTGAAGCGGGCGCGGCTCTCCGGCTCGCTCGACGGCAAGCGGGTGATCGTGCAGGGGCTCGGCAACGTCGGTTATCACGCGGCCAAGTTCCTCTCGGAGGAGGACGGCGCCAAGATCGTCGCGGTGATCGAGCGGGACGGCGCGGTCCTGAACCCCGACGGGCTGCCGATCGAGTTCCTGCGGACCCACATCGGTGCCACCGGCGGCGTGAAGGACTTCTCCGCCGGCAGCTATGTCGCCGATGGCGCGTCGGTGCTGGAGGCCGACTGCGACATCCTGATCCCGGCGGCGATGGAGTCGGTCATCAACCTCGCCAACGCCGACCGGATCCGCGCGCCGCTCATCATCGAGGCGGCGAACGGGCCGATCACCGCTGGCGCCGACGACATCCTGCGGCAGAAGGGGGCGGTCATCATCCCCGACCTCTTCGCCAATGCCGGCGGCGTGACGGTCAGCTATTTCGAGTGGGTGAAGAACCTCAGCCACATCCGTTTCGGCCGAATGCAGCGCCGGCAGGAGGAGATGCAGCACGCGCTGCTCGTCGGCGAGCTCGACCGGCTGCTCAAGGAGGCGACCGGCGAGCGGCTGGGCTTCACCGACCGCTTCAAGACCGAGTACCTGCGCGGCGCCGGCGAGCTGGAGCTCGTCCGCTCCGGCCTCGACGACACCATGCGCACGGCCTACCAGGCAATGCGCGAGATCTGGCACGGCCGCAAGGAGGTGCCGGACCTGCGCGTCGCGGCCTACCTCGTGTCGATCGCGCGGGTGGCGGCGAGCTACCGGTCAAAGGGGCTGTGAGCGAGGTTCCAGACGCGTGAAGGACCGGTCCGCGTCCGCCCGGCGGAGGCGGGCGCAGTCGGATTGGCGACACCCGACGCCCCTTCGGCTCCGCCCGTACCCGCGCTGAAGGATCGACCGGACGCCGTCGTCTCATCTACAAGTTGAGCGGAAGAAGCGGCACGGCTGCGGGGCGCTGATCTTCCGGATTGATCCCCACCGCTCCCCTGACTAGACATCGTCAGGAGGGATCGGGGGGAATCACAGAGAAAGACATTTACTCGCACAGCGGAAGCCCGCACTTCCGCGCACCGCGCAAGACGAAGATGCCCCGCGCCTCGGTTCCTGCACGGAACCGGACACGCCGGCATTGCGTCGACCCCGCGTCCGCGCCTGGCGATTACAAGGCTTTCAAGAAACGGCGCCGGCCTGGTCGACGCCTGGACCGTCGGCAGTCACGCCGGCGGCTTCCACATCATCAAGAACCCAAGGAGGGGCAGGATGCCTTTCGGGCAGGGCCTGGCGCCGGCGCAGAGCGCGCTCGACATCCCGGTCGAGAACGGATCGGACTCCCTCGAGGCCGCGGTCGGGCCGAGCGGCGACCAGCGGATCGACGGCCAGCTCTGCGGCACGCGCTGGGCGTCGCCGTCGATCAGCTACAGCTTTCCCGACCAGCTCGCCCAATATGATTACGGCGTGACCGGCTTCTCGCCGCTCCGCTCGGAGCAGGCCTCGGTCGTCGAGCGGGTGCTCGAGGGCACCGGCACCCCCGCCTATGCCGGCTTCTCGATCGAAGGCTTCACCAATCTCGACATCAGCTTCGCCGGGGCCGGCTCGGGCAGCGGCACCCTGCGCTACGCCAACAGCAGCGACGCACCGACCGCCTATGCCTATTACCCGTCGAGCGGCGACTGGGGCGGCGATTCCTGGTATGGCTACGCCGGCTCGGACCCGCTCGAGGGCAACTATCACTACCATGCCTTCCTGCACGAGACCGGCCATGCGCTCGGGCTGAAGCATGGCCACGAGACCTCGGGCTTCGGCAGCCTGCCCTTCGACACCGACTCCATGGAGTTCTCGGTGATGACCTACCGGTCCTACGTCGGGTCGGACGCCCAGTTCGTCTACAACGAGACCTGGGGCTATGCGCAGACCTACATGATGTATGACATCGCCGCCCTGCAGTACATGTATGGCGCCGACTACGGGACCAACGCCGGCGATACCGTCTATTCCTGGAACCCCACCGACGGCGCCACCTTCGTCGATGGTGCCGCCGCGATCACGCCGGGCGCAAACCGCATCTTCGAGACGATCTGGGACGGCGGCGGCACCGACACCTACGACCTGTCCAACTACGCCACCGACCTCGCCGTCGACCTTGCGCCCGGCGGCTACTCGACGCTTTCGACGGCGCAGATCGCCTACCTCGGCGGCGGGGTCTATGCCCGCGGCAACGTGTTCAATGCACTGCTCTATCAGGACGACCCGCGCTCGCTGATCGAGAACGCGATCGGCGGGAGCGGCTCCGACGTCATCGCCGGCAACGCTGCAGCCAACACGCTGAGCGGCGGCGCGGGCAGCGACCGGCTGAGCGGGCTCGACGGCGGCGACCGGCTCGTCGGCGGCAATGGCGGCGACAGCCTCGCCGGCGGCAGCGGCAACGACACGCTGGACGGCGGCGGCGGCACCGACACCCTCGACGGCGGCGACGGCGTCGACGTCGTGCTCTACACCGCGAACACCACGCCCGTCCGTGTCGACCTCGCGAGCGGCGTCGCAAGCTTCCCCGGCCAGAGCTGGCCGTCGGAGCGGTTGTCCGGCGTGGAGAATGTCCAGGGCGGTTCGGGGGGCGACGTCCTCCTCGGCGACGGTGCGGCGAACGTCCTCGGTGGCAACGGCGGCAACGACAGCCTTGCGGGCGGGAACGGTGCGGACTCGCTCGACGGCGGTGCGGGGAACGACACGCTCGACGGCGGCGGCGGGACCGATCTCCTGAACGGCGGCACCGGCGCCGACACGGTCCGGTATGCCGCGAACACGACGCCCGTGGCCATCGACCTGCAGCGCGGCGCGGCGTCGTTCCCTGGCCGGTCCTGGCCGCAGGAGACCCTCGTCGCGATCGAGAACGCCACCACCGGCTCGGGCGCCGACACGCTGACCGGCAGCGCCGCGGCGAACGGGCTGCACGGCATGGGCGGAGCAGACCGGCTGATCGGGGCGGGCGGCGCTGACCGGCTGGTCGGCGGCACCGGCAACGACGTCTTCGTCTTCACCGCCGGAACCTCGGTGCCGGGGGCGCGGGACATGATTGCGGGCGGGGACGGGGCGGCGGCATTCCAGGGCGCGGGCGCCGCGGCTGGGGACCGGATCGACGTCTCGGGCTTCGACGCCGACACCACCAAGGCCGGAATCCAGGACTGGATCTTCGGATCCGGGACCGGGAAGGGGCACCTGTGGGTCAGCACATCGGGGACGCAGACGATCCTGAACGGCAACGTCGACGGCGACGCGGCGATCGAGTTCCAGCTGGCGATCGACGACGGCAGCGTCGCGGCCTCCGGCTACAAGCTGCAGGACTTCATCCTGTAGCGGCGCCCCGGGAGCGGACCAGGTAGGCGTGCCCTGACCCGTCAAGTGCGCTGTCGCCGAGGAAGGCGTGCCCGGCCTCGGCGCAGAAGTGCGGCACGTCGACCGCGGCCGCCGGGTCGTCGGCGAGGAGCCGCACGACGGTGCCCGCGGGCAGCGCGGCGAGGCGGCGGCGCAGGCGCAGCACCGGCAGCGGGCAGAGCAGGCCGCGGGCGTCGATGTCGTGGTCGGGGCTCATCCCCTGAGCCTTGCGCGCGCCGGCGCCGGCTGTAAAGCCGCCACGGCATTGTGAGGTGCCAAGGCTGGTGACGCCGGCGCGCCGGGCGGCTAGGGTGGCCGCCCTGCCAGCCCCGGCCGGATCGCCAAGCGGATCGTCAGACGCATGTTCGGAATAAGCCTCTGGGACGCCTCGCTGGCGCCGGCGCTCCTCGTCGCCGCGGCGGCCGGGCTCCTGAGCTTTCTCTCGCCCTGCGTGCTGCCGATCGTGCCGCCCTACCTCGCGTTCATGGCCGGCTCGTCGCTCGACGAGGCCGGCCGGCGCGACCGACGCACGGTGGAGGCAGCGGTCTTCTTCGTGCTCGGGCTCGGCACGGTCTTCCTGATGATGGGCTTCGCCGCATCGACGCTCGGGCGGTGGCTGCTCGCCTGGCAGCGCGAGCTCGGCATCCTTGCCGGCGTCGTCATCGTGCTCTTCGGGCTGCACTTCCTCAAGGTGGTGCCGGTGCCGTTCCTGGCGCGCGAGGCGCGGCTCGATGCGCGGGCGGAGCCCGGCACGCCGCTCGGCGCCTACCTCTTCGGCCTCGCCTTCGCCTTCGGCTGGACGCCCTGCATTGGCCCGGTGCTCGGCACCATCCTCTCGGTGGCGATGCAGTCGGGCTCGACCGCGCGCGGGCTGCTGCTGATGACCGCCTATGCGCTCGGGCTCGGGCTGCCGTTCATCCTGACCGCGGTGTTCCTCGGCCGGGCGCTGCGCCTCATGCACGGGGTGAAGCCGCACATGGCGAAGATCGAGCAGGCGATGGGCGCGCTCCTCGTCGTCGTCGGGCTCTTGATGCTATCGGGCGGCTTCCGCAGCCTGTCGTTCTGGCTGCTCGAGACCTTCCCGGCGCTGGCGCGGATCGGCTGAGGCGGGCTCAGCGCCGGGCGAGGACCGCGCCGATCACGTGCACGACGCCATTCTCGGCGACGAGATCCGGGGTCAGGACCGGGACGCCGTTGACGCGCAGCACCGGCTCTGTCCCGTCGACTTCGAGGCTCGAGCCGGCAAGGTTGGCATAGTTGACGTCGACGCCTTCGAGGAAGGCGGAGGTGAACATGCCGGGCACCACGTGGTAGCGCAGGACGCGGCCGAGCGCCTCGGGCCCGCTCGGCAGGTCGGCGGCGGCGAAGCCGCGGTTGTTCGGGGCGAAAACGGTGAACGGGCCCGGGCCGCTCAGCGTCTCGGCAAGGCCCGCGGCCTCGACGGCGTGGACGAAGCGGCTGAGGCCCTGGCGGCGGGCGACGTCGAGCACCGTGCCCTGGGCAGCGCCGGGAACCGCGCCACCGCCACCGCCGCCACCGCAACCGACCAGCGAGACGCCGGCGCCGGCGACGATGAGCGCGAGGCCTTGGCGGCGGGTGATCATCGGGCGCTCCTCGTTCGCTCCGGGCCTGGGCGGCCACCCTAGGGGCCGGTCCGGGGTGGGTCAACACGGGGCGCGCGAGCGAAGTCTGCGCGGGCCCTTTGCCGACGCGACGGTGCGGCTCCCGACGGATTTGGCGCGGGACAAATCCGTCCGCATCCGCGCTACCGGGGGGCGGATGCGGACGGATTGGCACCGACGGCGACGCACGCCACCCCTTCTCTTCCGCGCACAGCGCTCCGGCGAACGGCCCGGCAAACGCATGCGTTTGCCTGTCGGGCCGGGACTCGCTCCTGCCTGCGGCCGGAGCTTCGGTCATTGGTGGGCGGTCTGCAGCGCGTCGTGCAGCGAACCAGTCGCCAGCCCGGCGGCTCGACATCATCGGCGGCCGAGGCTACATCGGGGACGGCCGGCGGGGGCACGGCGCGGGGAGAGCCTTGTCCGAGTTCAGCCAGAGGGAGCTGCGCGACGCGCTCGGACGCTTCGCAACCGGCGTCACGGTGGTGACGACGCTCGGAGGCCACGGGCCGCTCGGCATCACCGCCAACAGCTTCGCCTCGGTCTCGCTCGATCCGCCGCTGGTGCTGTGGTCGCCGGCGCGCAAGTCGCGCCGCTTCCCGGTCTTCGAGGCGGCGTCGCATTTCGCCGTGCACGTGCTCGCCGCCGGGCAGCAGCACCTGGCCGAGCGCTTCTCGGGGCCCGCCTCGAGCTTCGAGGGGCTCGACGCCGAGCCCGGCATCGGCGGGTCGCCGCTCCTCGCCGGTTGCGCCGCCCGCTTCGAATGCCGCCACTCGGCCCGGCACGAGGGCGGCGATCACCTCATCGTCGTCGGCGAGGTGCTGCGGCTCGTCCAGGCCGACCTGCCGCCCTTGGTGTTCTGGCGTGGGCGCTATCGCGACCTAGCGTCCTGAGCGGGGCGGCCGGGCCGCGCTTGCCCTCGCGGGGGGCAGGCGCTAGGACGGCGCCCGCAAGGAGAGCTGCGAGCGCCCGCATGGCCAAGGACAAGAGCAAGAAGCCGCGCCGGCCGCGGGCCGAGGCTGCCCGGGGCTTCCGCGACTATTTCGGCGCCGAGGTGCGCGCCCGCGCCGCGATGCTCGCCAGCATCACCGAGGTCTATCATTCCTACGGCTTCGACCCGCTGGAGACGAGCGCGGTCGAGACGGTGGAGGCGCTCGGCAAGTTCCTGCCCGACGTCGACCGGCCGAACGAGGGCGTGTTTGCCTGGCAGGACGAGGACGACACCTGGCTCGCGCTGCGCTACGACCTGACCGCACCGCTGGCGCGGGTCTATGCCCAGCACCGGCTGCGGCTGCCGACGCCGTACCGCCGCTATCAGGTCGGGCCGGTGTGGCGCGACGAGAAGCCGGGGCCGGGGCGGTTCCGGCAGTTCATCCAGTGCGACGCCGACACCGTGGGCTCGGCCAGCGTCGCCGCCGACGCCGAGATCTGCGCGATGCTCGGCGATGCGCTCGAGGCGGCGGGAATCGCGCGGGGCGACTTCCTCATCCGCATCAACAACCGCAAGGTGCTGAACGGGGTGATGCAGGCGATTGGCCTGCTCGATCCCGCCGACCCCGAGCGCGAGGCGGCGCGGCGGGGCATCGTCATGCGCGCGATCGACAAGCTCGACCGGCTCGGCGAGGCGGGCGTGCGCGCGCTCTGCGGACCGGGGCGGCGCGACGAGAGCGGCGACTTCACTCCGGGCGCCGGGCTCGGCGACGCGCAGACGGACGTGATCCTCGCCTTCATGGGTGCGCGCGGCAGCGACGTTGTGGCGACCTGCACGCGCTTGCGCGAGCTCGTCGGCGGCGTCCCGGCCGGGCTCGACGGGGTGGCCGAGCTCGAGGCAATCGCCGAGCTCCTCGCCGCGCGCGGCGCGCCCGGCGTCATCGACCCGAGCGTGGTGCGCGGCCTCGGCTACTACACTGGCCCGGTCTACGAGGCAGAGCTGACCTTCGAGGTGCTCGACGAGGCCGGCCGGCCGCGGCAGTTCGGCTCGGTGGCGGGCGGCGGGCGCTACGACGACCTGGTCAAGCGCTTCACCGGCGAGGCGGTGCCGGCGACCGGCGTGTCGATCGGCGTCGACCGGCTGCTCGCGGCGCTCGGCGAGAAAGGGCGCCTGCTCGCCGAGGAGGCGGGGCCGGTGGTGGTCACGGTGATGGATCGCGACGCGATGGCCGGCTACCAGGCGATGGCGGCGGAGCTGCGCGCCGCCGGGATCCGCGCCGAGGTATTCCTCGGCGGCGGCGGCATGGGGCGGCAGCTCAAGTACGCCGACCAGCGGCGGGCGGTGGTGGCGGTGATCGAGGGCGCCGACGAGCGGGCGCGCGGCGTGGTGCAGCTCAAGGACCTGGCGCTCGGCGCCGCGCTCGCCACCGAGATCGAGAGCCACGACGCCTGGAAGGCGCAGCCCGCGCAGGCCGAGGCGCCGCGCGAGGGGCTGGTGGCGGCGGTGCGGGCGATGCTCGCACGCTCGCTCGGCGAGCGGGTCTGATGGTTGCAGATCGGGCATACCTGAAGGGCGCGCGGATCGGCGCGCCGCTCGCCCGGCTCGACGCCGAGGTGGCGCGCATCCTCGACGCGCTCGGCGCCACCGGCGCGATCCGGGTCGAGCCCGAGGCGCTGCAGCCGGCCGAGGTGCTGCTCGACCTCTACGGCGAGGACATCCGCGCCCGCGCCTTCACCGTGCGCGACGAGGGCGGCGAGCGGATGCTGCGCCCTGATTTCACCGTGCCGATCGTGCGGCTGCACATGGACGCGGGGGCTGAGCCCGCGCGCTACGTCTACTGTGGCCCGGTCTGGCGGCGGCAGGAGGCCGGCAGCGAGCGGCCGAGGGAGTACCTGCAGGCGGGCTTCGAGATCTTCGAGGCCGGCGACGCCGCGGCGCAGGACGCCGAGGTGCTGGCGCGGATCGTCGCGGCGGTGGGCGCGGCGCCGGTCCGCGTGGTGACTGGCGATCTCGGGCTGGTGCTGGCGGCGATCGACGCGCTGCCGACGAGTGCTGCGCGCAAGGCGGCGCTGCGCCGGCACGTCTGGCGGCCGCAGCGGTTCAAGGCGCTGCTGCACCGGTACGGCGACGGGCATGCGGCGGCGCAGGC
>JBDHSS010000091.1:0-9861 GCA_039808205.1 Paracoccaceae bacterium
AGATCGCGCCCGGCGCCGCGGCGGCGGCCTCGGCCGAGGCGAGCGCGCGCACCCCGAAGCGGTCGGCGAGCGCCGCCGCCTTGGCGGTGTCGGGATCGAAGATGCCGGCGACCGGGAAGCCGGCCCTGGCATAGGCCGGCAGGTGCGCGTCGCCGACGATCGACCCGGCGCCGAACACCACCACCGACCGCGGCTCGGCCGGGCGCGGCCAGTGCTGGCGCAGCCCGGTCGGATCGAAGGCCTCAGTCATGGTGGAAGACTTCCTCCATCCGCGCCCACCATTCGCCCTCCTTGCGGGTCGCGAGCGGCGCCTGCATCGGCATGCAGATCGCCCACCATGCTTGCGTCTTGGGGTCCGCCGCCATCTTCGCGGAATCCGCGGCGAAGTCGCTGCCGTGATACTCCCAGTAGGCGAAGAGCAGGTTCTCGGGCTCCTTGAGGAAGATCGTGTAGTTGCGGATGTTGCAGGCCGAGATCATCGCCAGGATCTCCGGCCAGACGGCGGCGTGGATGCGCCTGTACTCGGCGATTGCGTCGGGCTTGAGGCCGAGGACATGTCCCATCCGCTGCATCGCTCAGCTCCTGATCTCGGTGGTGAATTCGGGCAGGCTCATGCCCTTCAGTGCGTCCCAGTCCCAGTCGATGCCGAGGCCGGGCTCGGACGGCGCCAGCGCATGGCCGTCCTCGATCGTCATCCGGCTCGCCGTCAGCAGGTCGAGCTGCGGAATGTACTCGACATAGCGCCCGTTCGGGATCGCGCAGACCAGGCTCACGTGCAGCTCCATCAGGAAGTGCGGACACACGGGCATGTCGAACGCCTCCGCCGCGTGGGCGACCTTGAGCCAGGGGGTGATCCCGCCGATGCGGCCGACGTCGACCTGCACGATCGAGCAGCCGCCCTTCTGCATGTATTCGCGGAAGTGGCGGATCGAGTAGAGCGACTCGCCCACGGCGATCGGCGTGGCGGTCGAGGCGGAGAGGCGCACGTGGCCGTCGATGTCGTCGGCGGCGAGCGGCTCCTCGATCCAGGCGAGGTCGAGGCCACCGAGGCGCCCGGCGCGGCGGATTGCCTCGTCGACGGTGAAGCCCTGGTTGCAGTCGGTCATGATCTCGTAGCCGTCACCGACCGCCGCTCGCACCGCCGAGAGCCGCGCGAGATCCTCGGAGACGTGCGGGCGCCCGATCTTGACCTTGGAGCCGCGAAAGCCCCTGGCCTGGGCCGCGAGCGCGTCGGCGACCAGCGCCTCGGTCTCGATGTGCAGCCAGCCGCCTTCGGTGGTGTAGAGCGGGCAGCGGTCCCTGGCGCCGCCGGCAAGCTTCCAGAGCGGCAGCCCCTGCTTGCGCGCGCGCAGGTCCCAGAGCGCGGTGTCGATCGCGGCGAGCGCGATCGCGGTGATCGCGCCGATCGTGGTGGCGTGGGTCGCGAACTCGAGCTCGTGCCAGATCGCCTCGATCGTGTCGGCGTCGCGGCCGATCAGCCGCGGGGCGAGGTGGTCGACGAGGAGGCGCATGACCGATGAGCCGCCGGTGCCGATCGTGTAGCTGTAGCCGGTCCCGATCGCGCCGTCGGAATCGGTGATGGTGACGATCGGGGTCTCCTGGCTCACGAAGCTCTGGATCGCGTCGGTGCGCTTCACCTTCGGCACCAGGTCGACCATGCGGATCTCGACGCGCTCGATACGGGCCATGCGGCTCACCCCCTGAGGCTGCGGCCGGTCTCGGCCGAGAAGAGATGCGCCTGGCTGAGGTCGAGGCTCATCTCCACCCCCTGCCCCGGCGCCAGCGGGCGCGGGTTCAGCATCCGCGCCACCCAGTCGTGCCCGTCGATCTCGGTGAAGACGAGCGTCTCGTTGCCGAGCGGCTCGGTCAGCGCCACCGGCACGGTGATGCGGTGGACGTCGGTCGCGGCACCGGAATGAAGGCCGTGCCCGGTCGGCGACAGATCGTCCGGGCGGAGACCGAAGGTCACGCGGTCGCCGCTGGCGACGCGGCCCGCGAAGGCGCGCGGCAGCGGCAGGCGGGTGCCGCGGGCGAGCCGGAGGGCGCCGTCGTCCACGGTCGCTTCGACGAGGTTCATCGGCGGCGAGCCGATGAACCCCGCGACGAAGCGCGTCGCCGGGCGGCGGAAGACCTCGTCCGGGGAGCCGACCTGCTCGATCAGGCCGTCGCGCATGATGACGATGCGGTCGGCGAGCGTCATCGCCTCCACCTGATCGTGGGTGACGTAGATCGCGGTCGCCTGCACCTTGGCGTGCAGCTTCTTGATCTCGGTGCGCATCTGGCCGCGCAGCTTGGCGTCGAGGTTGGAGAGCGGCTCGTCGAACAGGAAGACGTCCGGGTCGCGCACGATCGCTCGCCCCATCGCCACCCGCTGGCGCTGGCCGCCGGAGAGCTGCGACGGCCGGCGCTCGAGGAGCGCCGCGAGGTCGAGGATAGCCGCCGCCTCGGCGACGCGCGCGTCGACCTCGGCCTTGGGACGGCCGGCGATCTTCAGCGAGAAACCCATGTTCTCGGCGACGGTCATGTGCGGATAGAGCGCGTAGGACTGGAAGACCATCGCGAGGTTGCGCGCGCGCGGCGGCAGGTCGTTGACGAGCCGCCCGCCGATCTCGATCGCGCCGTCCGAGATCTCCTCGAGCCCGGCGATCATCCTGAGCGTCGTCGACTTGCCGCAGCCCGAGGGGCCGACGAGCGCGATGAACTCGCGGTCGGCGACCTCGAGGTCGATGCCGTGCACGACGGTCAAGCCGCCGTAACGCTTGGTGAGCCGTCGGAGCGAGACAGTGGCCAAGGGGCTATCCTTTCACCGCGCCCGAGGTCAGGCCGGAGACGAGGTGCTTCTGCACGATGAAGGTCAGGGTCAGCGCCGGCACGATCATCACGACGGCGAGCGCGCACATGCCGCGCCAGTCGATGGTGAACTCGGCCGTATAGTCGAGGAGCCCGACCGGCAGCGTCTTGGAGTTGACCGACCGCGTCAGCTGCGAGGCGAGCGCGAACTCGTTCCACGACGTGAGAAAGGCGAAGATCCCGGCCGACGCGATGCCCGGCCGCGCCAGCGGAAACTCGACGGTCCAGAACGCCTGCCATCGGGTGCAGCCGTCGATCTGCGCCGCCTCCGCGAGGTCGCGCGGCACCTGGCGGAAGAAGCCGTCCACGAGCCAGATGGTGAAGGGCACGTTCAGCGCCACGTAGACGAGGATCATGCCGAAGTGGGTGTCGATGATCCCGAGCCGGGCGAAGACGAAGAAGAGCGGCAGCGACAGCGCGATGCCCGGGACCGTCCGCGTCAGCATGAAGCCGAGGAATAGCCCTGACTTGCCCCGGAAGCGGAACCGCGCGAAGGCGTAGCCGCCGGCCATGCCGACGGCGATCGCGACCGCTGTCGAGGTGAAGGCGATGATGAGCGAGTTGCGGAAGTAGGCGATCACCGGGATGCCGCCCTTGCCGATGCCCGAGAACATCGCGACGTAGGCGTCCAGCGACAGCGATTGCGGGATCCAGACCGGCGGCTTGGCCATGATCTCGACCGTCGGGCGGAACGACGACAGCACGATCCAGAAGCCCGGCAGGCAGATGACGAGCATCGCGACGAAAAGCCCGAGGCCGTGGCCGATCGCGAGGAGCCGCTTGCTGGCCCGAGCGGCGGCGTTGGCGTCGCGGCTCACCACTCGGCCCCGATCTGGGTGCGCGCCGCGGCGAGCTTGCGGAAGAAGTAGACGGTGAAGGCGATCGACAATAGGATCGCGATGTAGGCCATGGCGTTGGCCAGCCCCATGCGCCCGTCCGAATAGGCGGTGCGGCCGATCAGCGTCCAGATCAGCTCCGTGCGCTGCGCCGGACCGCCGTCGGTCATGATCTTGACGATGTCGTAGGCGCGGCCGACGTCGAGCGAGCGGATCGTCATCGCGATGTAGGCGAACGGCATCACGAACGGCCAGGTCACGTAGCGGAACGTCTGCCACGGCGTGCAGCCGTCGACGCGCGCCGCCTCGATCGGCTCCTTCGGCATCGCGAGGAGCCCGGCGAGGATCAGGATCGCGAAGACCGAGGTCGACGACCAGACCTCGGCGACGAGGATCGCGATGAAGGCGAGCGTGCCGTCGATGAGCCACGGGATCGCCTGGTGGATCAGCCCGAGCGACTGCAACGCGTTGTTCACCAGGCCGATGTTGTCGTTGAACATGAACTTGAACTGGAAGCCGACGAGGATCGGCGAGAACATCATCGGGAACATCATCAGCGTGCGCAGCAGCCGCTGGCCGCGGCTGGCGCGCTCGACGAGCATGGCGAGCCCGAGCCCGAGCAGCATCTCGAGATTGAGCGCGAGCGTGAGGAGCAGCACCGTGCGCCCGAACGCCCACCAGAAATCGGCGTCGGTGAGCAGGTTCACGTAGTTTCGCAGGCCGATGAAGGTCCGGAACGTCTCGGGGCGCGTCAGCCGGAACGGCGTGAAGCTCGACCAGAGCGACAGGACGAGCGGCACCAGCACCACCGCCGCGAGGACGACGATGGCGGGCAGGAGCAGCAGGAACGGCGTCGACGGCCGCAGTCGCTTCATCGTCGGGTGTCCGGGGCTGAGACCGGGCCGCCCCGCTTGGGACGGCCCGCGGGACCGGGCGTCAGAGCGCGCCCGCGTCCTCAAGGATCCGCGTCGCCTTGCCGGCGGCGTCGTCCAGCGCCTGCTTCGAGGTCTTGTCGCCGAGGATCGCCGCCTGCAGCTCGGGATAGACCGCGTTCGAGATCTCGATCCACTCGGGCGTCTGCGGCACCGGGAAGGCGTGCTGCGCCGCCTCCTGGAAGGCCTGCAGCACCTCGGTCTTGTAAGCATCGCCCTTGGCTTGCGCGATGTCCCAGTCCCAGACCGCGGTGCGGGTCGGCAGCGGCCCGGCCGCCGCCTCGAGCTTCTGGCTGTCCTCGTTGGTCAGCCACCAGACCAGCGACGCCGCCGCTGCCTTGTCGGGGCAGCTTTCGGTGACGGAGAAGCCGTGGTGCCCCGACCAGCCGGTGCGGATCCCGGCGGAGCCCTTCGGCGCCACCTTGACGCCGACGTTGCCCGCGACCTTGGAGCTCGCCGGATCGTTGAAGAAGCCCGCCCAGCCCGGCCAGTCGAGGTTGAGCGCGATGGTGCCCGAGGCGAAGCCCTGGCCGAGGTCGTCCCAGAGGTAGTTGGTGGTGCCGGCCGGCACTGCCTTGGCCTTGTAGAGGTTCACGAACCAGTCGAGCGCCCGCACGCCCGCGTCGGAATTGAAGGCCGGCCGGCCGTCGGCGTCGAGGTACTCGCCGCCTTCTGCCACCAGCATCTCGTAGAAGCGGCCGTTGATCGCCTCCTCCTTGCCGGCGAACTGGGTGCCGTAGAAATCGGGCGGGTTGGCGAAGAACTCCGCCTGCCGCGTCACCTCGTCCCATGTGTCAGGCGGCACGAGCTCGGTGCCATACTTCGCCTTGTAGGCAGCCTTCTTCGCCTCGTCGGTGTAGAGGCTCTTCTGGTAGTAGAGTGCCGAGACGTCGAACTGCGCGCGGGGCAGCATCACGAGCTTGCCGTCGAGCGTCGAGGCCTTGATGTTCGCCGGCACGAAGGCGTCGATCTCGGCTTGCGGGATAAGCTTGGCGAGGTCGGTGTAGATGCCCGGGTACTGCGGCGCGAACGACGAGTGGTTCGAGGCGACGCACCAGTCGACGCTGCCCGAGGCGATGTCCGACTTGATCTCCTTGTCGAGGTCGAAGTGGTTCTTCTTCGACAGCACGTTGACCTTGGCGCCGGTCGCGGCCTCCCACTCGGGGATGCGGGCGTAGAGCGCCTCGTACTGCTGGCCGCCGATCAGCTTGGCATCGATGGTGACGCCCTCGAACTTGCCCGGAAGATCCTGCGCCAGCGCGCCACCGGCAAACGCGAGCACCAGCGCGCCGGCCGCGGCGCTGCAACGAAAGTGGTCCATCCATCCTCCCTCTCCGGCGCCGACGCCGGACTGCGGTCGAGCCGCCTCTCTGCGCGGTACATTCATATGTAAGGGATATTTTCACTCGTCGGTCAAGGCGCGAACTCTCCGCTTTTCTGACCCGGCCAGCCATGCGTATATGGCGGAAGCAATTCACTGGAGGAGCTGTTGGATCGGGAGAGCGACCGCTACCGGGCGCCGGCGCTCGACAAGGGGCTCGACATCCTCGAGCTGCTGTCGGGCGTCGACGGCGGGCTCACCCAGGCCGAGATCGCCAAGCGGCTCGGGCGGAGCGCCAACGAGTTCTATCGGATGCTCGACCGGCTGGTCCGGCGCGGCTATGTCGCGCGGCTCGACGGCGACCGCTACTCGCTGACGCTGAAGCTCTTCGGCCTTGCCCAGCTGCACGCGCCGGTGCGGCGGCTCGTCTCCTACGCGACGCCCTTGATGCGCGATCTCGCCGAGGCGTCGCTCCAGGCCAACCAGATGGTGGTCTTCGACCGCGGGGCGGCGGTGGTCATCGCCCAGCAGGAGGCGCCTGGCTACTGGGGCATCTCGATCAGGGTCGGGTCACGGATCAGCCTCTTCGACACCGGCTCGGGCCACGTGCTCCTCGCGTTCCGCTCGCCCGAGGAGCGCGAGATGATGATTCGCGAGGAGGCGCGCGGCGGCGAGGCGCGCGACCTCGGCGCCGACTTCCTCGCCCGCCTCGAGCAGGTGCGCGAGCGCGGCTACGAGATGATGTCGAGCCTGCAGACCGCCGGCGTCTACAACCTCTCGGCGCCGGTCCTCGCCCCCGACGGCCGCGCGCTCGCCGCGCTCAGCGTCCCCTACATCACGCTCGTGAACACGCCGCACGCGCCGGACATCACCCAGACGACCGAGCTCATGCTGCGGACCGCCGAGCAGCTCTCGCGGCTTGCCGGCTCCGACGTGGCGCTCGCGCGCTGAGGCGCGTCAGATCGTCGCACTGACGTGGCGCTCGCGGCCGTAGAGCGAGACCAGCACGACGATGACGAGGCCGAGCGCGGCCTGCACCACCGCCGGCTGGAAGCCGAGGCCGATCAGGAGCGTGTTGATCTCGGTCAGGACCAGCACGCCGGCGATCGTGCCGAGATAGCTGCCGCGCCCGCCTACCAGCGCAGCCCCGCCGACGACGACGGCAGCGATGGTCTGGAACAGGTACGGCTGGCCGACGTCGCCGTAGGCCGAGCCGGTGAAGCCGAGGAGCAGCACCCCGGCCGCGGCGGCGAAGAGCGCGCTCAGGCCATAGGTCAGCGTCCACATCCGCACCGGGTCGATGAGCGCGAGCGGCGCCGCGCCCGGATTGCTGCCGAGCGCGTAGAGGCGGCGGCCGTAGGGAGTGCGCGCCAAGACCACCACCAGGACGGCGGTCATCACCGCGACCGCCGGCACCACCCACGGCACCGGCAGCGGCCCGGCGTGGCCGCCGATCGACACGAACGCCGAGACGGCCGGCGGCGCCGATCCCGAGGGAAAGCCCTTGGTCCAGAGCAGCACCAGCCCCTGCACCACCATGCCGATCCCGAGCGTGACGATCAGCGGATGAATGGCGAGCGCGCGCGACAGGAAGCCGCCAAGCCCGCCGATGGCAAACGCGAGGATGGCGACGAGCGCACAGACCAGGACGAAGTTCCAGCCCTGTCCGGTGAGCTCCGCCGCGACGACGTTGGCGAAGCCGATCACGAACGGGATCGACAGGTCGATGCCGCCGAGGATGACGACCAGCGTCTGCCCGACCGAGGCCACGGCGAGGAGCGCGGCGAGGACGAGGATGGCTCGCACTGCGAACGGCGCCGAGTAGCCGGGGATCAGCACCGTGCCGAGCCCATGGAGCAGTGCCGCCACCAGAAAGGCGCCGGCGATGCGGCCGTTGGTGCCCGCGAGCCACGCTCTCACCGCGCCGCCCTCCCGGCGAGCCGGTCCTGCAGCGCGGTCAGCACCACCGCCGCGACGAGGATCGCGCCGTAGGCGACCTGGAGCACGTAGGTCGAGACGTTGAACATGGTGAGGAGGCTCTGCAGCAGGAAGATGTCGATCGCCCCGATCGCCGCGCCGACGAGGCCGCCCCGGCCGCCGGCGAGGCTGACACCGCCGAGCGCGACCGCGGCGATGGCGATGAGGGTGTAAGTCGGGCCGATGTTCGGGTCGGCCGAGCCGATCAGCGCCGTCAGCATCAGCCCGGCCGTGGCGGCGAGAAGGCCGGTGAGCGTGTAGGCGAGGAAGCGCACCTGCGTCACCGCAACGCCCGCGGTGTAGGCGGCGCGGTCGTCGCTGCCGACCGCCATCAGCTGGTCATGCCACGGCAGCCGCCGGAGCGCCGCCCAGAGGCCGAAGACGCAGGCGAGCGGCAGGATCGAGAAGGGGCCCGCCAGCGCCTTGAGCCAAACGGGCGCCGGCCCGACCGGCGCCGGCAAGATGGTCAGCGTGAGCCCCGTGAGGATCAGGTAGGAGCCGAGCGTCGCCACGATCGGCTGGATGCGCATGATCGTCGCCATGAAGCCGTTGAGGGCGCCGACCGCCGCGCCGACCGCGAGCGCCGCGGGCACGATGCCGAGCGGCGAGGAGATGCCCGCGCCGAGGAACAGCCCCTGAATGACGATGGCGTTGACGAAGCCCATCAGCGGGCCGACCGAGATGTCGATGCCGCCGCGCCCGGCAAGGATCACCGGCGTCGACGCCGCCGCCGCCCCGATCAGCGGCGCCGCGAGGCCGATCAGCGTGCCCCAGGCCGCCGGGTGGAACCGCGCTGGGTTCATCGCGAGATTGGCCGCGAGGAGAACGACGAGCAGGATGAGCGCGAAGCCGCCGCGCCGGGCCGTCCAAATCATGCGGCGCGCCCGAACATCGCCGCGATCACCGCCGCGGTCGTCATTGCCGGCCCCGCGAGCTCGGCCGCGATCTCCTGCTCGCGGAAGACGAGGACCCGGTGGCAGAGCACGAGGATCTCCTCGATCTCGCTCGACAGGATCGCGAGCGCCATTCCGCCGGCGGCGAGGTCGCGGAACACGTCGTAGAGCACGTGCCGGGTGGCGACGTCGACGCCGCGCGTCGGGTCGTCGAGGAGGAGCACGGAGGGCTCGAGCGCCAGCGCGCGGGCGAGCAGCACCTTCTGCTGGTTGCCGCCCGAGAGCGTGGTGATCGGCGCGTCCGGCCATGGCGCGACGATCGAGAGCCGCGCGCGCCATGCCTCGAAGCGCCGCGCCCGCGCGGCACGGCTGATGAGGCCGCCGCGCACGTCGCGCTCCACCGTCGAGATCGCGAAGTTGTCGAGCACCGACTGGGTCGGGAAGATGCCGGTCGCACGCCGGTCGCGCGGCAGGTAGGCGACGCCGGCCGCGACCGCGCGGCGGAAGTCGCCGAGCGGCGCCCCGTCGAGGGTCACGGCGCCGGTCGCCGGGCGCTCGAGGCCGGCGAGGATCCTGAGGAACCGCTCCTGCCCGTGGCCGTCGAGCCCGGCCAGGCCGACGATCTCGCCGGCGGCAATGCGTCCGGCGATCGGCGCGCGCCCCGCTGCCAAGCGAAGCTCCTCGGTCGCGATCTCAGCCATGCGCGAGCTCGGCGGCGGTCTCGGGCGCCATCGCGCGCAGGAGCTCGGCCGGCCCCGACGCGCCCGCGGCCTCGGTGCGCACCACGCGCCCGCCGCGCAGGATGGTGATGGCGTCGGAGAGGGCCATAACCTCGTCCATGCGGTGGGTGATGAAGAGGATGAGCACCCCCTGCCCCGCCAGCGCCCGCATCAGCGCAAAGACCGCCTCGCGATCGGCGAAGTCGAGCGCCGCCGTCACCTCGTCGAGGATCAGCACTCGCGGCGCGCGGACGAGCGCGCGCGCCAGCACCACGAGCTGCGCCTGGGCGAGCGGCAGCGTGCCGGCCGGCGCGTCGAGCGGCACCGCGGTGC
>JBDHSS010000092.1:0-9832 GCA_039808205.1 Paracoccaceae bacterium
TCGCGCCGCTGCGAACTGACCGGCAAGAGCCCGATGGTTGGCCACAACGTGAGCCACGCCAACAACAAGACCAAGCGCCGCTTCCTGCCGAACCTCAACGAGGTCTCGCTGACCAGCGAGACGCTGAACGAGACCCACCGCCTGCGGATCTCGGCCTCGGCGCTGCGCACGGTCGATCACCGCGGCGGGCTCGACGCCTTCCTTGCCAAGGCGCCGGACGCCGAGCTGTCGCCGAAGGCGCTGAAGCTCAAGCGCGAGATCGCCAAGGCGCAGGCCGCCGTCTGATCCAAGGGCCTCGGGACGCTTCCAGAGGGCCGGCCGCCGCGCCGGCCCTTCGCATGTCCGGGCACCGGATCTGCGGATGAGGCGCGCAGGTTATCGTTATGATTTAACGAAGCTTTAAGGAAGTCGGCCACAGTCGGGACACGATGCGGCGATTTCTCGCAGGCACCGGTGATTTCCACTTGATTGCCCGGGCGCGTGGCCTCATATGCGGACCCACGACGCCAACGCACGCGCCTCTGTAAGGTCCCCCGACGGGAGAACTCACGCAGCGACGGTAACGTCTCTTTTGGGGACTCCGGGGTTCAGATCCCCCGGGACTGATGGAGATGCGCATGCGACACGCTGCCGCTTTCGCGGGCAAGCCCGCTCGACTGTTTGACGCCCATCCGGCCGTCAGCGCCGTCAGCGCGCGCCAGGATGACTTCATCCGCGCCACCGATTTCGACCGCCCGACCATGGTGTTCGACCTCGCCATGCTGCGCGCCAAGTACGGCGCGCTCGCCGACGGCCTCGGCGACGCCACCATTCACTACGCGGTGAAGGCGAACCCCGCTCCGCAGGTAATCGCTGCCGTCGCCGCGCTCGGCGGCCGGTTCGACTGCGCCTCGCGGGGCGAGATCGACCTCTGTTTGTCGCTCGGCATCGGCCCCGACCGGATCGCGTTCGGCAACACCATCAAGCGCGCCGCCGACATCGCCCACGCCCACGCCAAGGGCGTCGAGCAGTTCGCCGTCGATGCCGAGGAGGAGCTGCACAAGATCGCCGAGCACGCCCCGGGCGCCCGCGTCATCGTGCGGATGCTGGTCGAGGCGAGCGAGGCCGACTGGCCGCTCAGCCGCAAGTTCGGCTGCTCGCGCCGCGAGGCGCTGCGGCTCATGGATCTCGGCCGCTTCCTCGGGCTCGATGTCGCGGGGATCTCGTTCCACGCCGGCTCGCAGATGCGCGAGCCCGCGATGTGGGCGAGCGCGCTCGACACGGCGCACGCGCTCTGGACCGCGGCGGCCGACGCCGGCCACGCCTTGCGCATCCTCAACATCGGCGGCGGCTTCCCGGCGTTCTATGGCCAGCCGCTGCCGGCGACCGAGGACTACGCCGCGCAGGTCATGCGCATGGTGCGCCACCGCTTCGGCACCGAGGTGCACGTCATGGCCGAGCCCGGCCGCGGCCTCGTCGCCGAGGCCGGCGTGATCGTGGCCGAGGTGGTGCTGGTGGCGCGGAAGGACCAGGACGACCTGGTGCGCTGGGTGTTCCTCGACGTCGGCAAGTTCTCGGGCCTCGCCGAAACGATGGACGAGGCGATCCGCTACCAGTTCGAGACCCGGCACGACGCCGACGAGTGCGGCCCGTGCATCCTTGCCGGCCCGTCGTGCGACTCGGCCGACGTGCTCTATGAGAAGCGGCCGGTGCAGCTGCCGCTTGCACTCGAGTCGGGCGACAAGATCCGCATTCTCTGCACCGGCGCCTATACGACGAGCTACTCGTCGGTCGGCTTCAACGGCTTCCCGCCGCTCGACGCCGTGTTCCTCGACTGAACTGGCGCAGGCGACCGCCGCTTCCTGTGGCGGTCGCCTCCCTCGACCTCGCCCACTCAGAGCCGGCTCAGGAGCGCCCCGAGTTCGGCGCGCAGGCCGTAGATCTCGGCCGCGGCCGTGGCGCGCGGGGTGATCTCGGGCGCGGTGCGGCCATCGAGCATCGCCTTCGAGAAGGCGTTGCGGTTGCCGAGCTGGGTCGCGAGCAGAAGCGACCGCGACGCCCCGAGTGCGGTCAGCACCTCGTCGAGGTTCGAGAGCCGCGGTGGCATCCGGTTCAGCACGATACGGAGCGGCCGCTTGAGCTTGGTCGCCGAGGCGATCACCGTCTCCAGTGCCCAGACGTCCATCACCGACGGCTGGCACGGCGCCAGCACCAGATCGCTCTCGCGCATGGCGTTCTCGAGCAGGCTCGTCGCCGCCCCCGGGCAGTCGACCAGCACGAAATCGAAGTTGCGCCGCGCGGTCTTGATGTCGCTGGCGGCGCGATAGTCCTTGGAATCGATGAGCTCGATCGCCGGATCCTTGCGCAGCGCCGCCCAGCGCGACAGCGAGCGCTGCGGATCGAGGTCGATGACCGCGACGCGGCGCCCGGCCTCGGCCCAGGCGGCGGCGAGATGCGCCAGAAGCGTGGTCTTTCCGGCGCCGCCCTTCTGCTGAGCGAAAGTGATGACGTGCCCCATTCGGCGTTTCTTCTTCCCGTTGACTGCTCGTGCGGCACTCTATGGCATTTGCACGTCATGGGAAGAGCGGAGTTCTACCCCCGCGCGAGCCACGGCGACGGGCTGAGGAACTCGACCCGCCAGCCGTCGCCGAACGCTTGCAGCGCGGCGCCATCGTGTGGGCCGACGCCGGCGGCCGCCGCTGCGGCGAAGAAGCCTTCAAAGCCGCCCGGCGTCACCACGCCGAGGAGGCGCGCGGTGTGCGGGCTCACCACGCGGAAGGTGTGCGGGATGCCGCGCGGCAGGAAGATCCCCTCGCCGGGGCCGAGGCGGCCGACCGCGCCGTCGAGCCAGAACTCCGCCGCGCCGTCGAGGACGTGGATCGCCTCGTCCTCGCCGTAGTGCACATGCAGGGGCGGGCCGGCGTTCGGCTGCACCCACGCGACGAAGCTGCCGATTGGGCCGGGGCCGGTCACCGCCACGCGATAGCCGGTGTCGAGCCAATGCGTCTCCGGCGCCGCCTCGAGGGCGACCCTGGTCTGGATGGTCATGCTGCTGATCCTCGTGCGCTCGGCCGCTCGGGCCATGCACACGAGACTGGACCGAATCGGCCGATCCATGAAATCGAATGAACGTCTAGCTGCTATCCATGGCATGAATTTCGCGGCGCTCGATCTCAACCTGCTGCGGGTCTTCGACGCGATGATCGCCGAGGGCAACACCGGCCGCGCCGGTACGCGGGTCGGGCTGAGCCAGCCGGCGGTGAGCGCCGCGCTCGCCCGGCTGCGCCACGCGACCGGCGATCCGCTGTTCGTGCGCGAGGGCAACCGCATGGTCCCGACCGCGCGCGCCGAGACGCTGGCCGGTCCGGTGCGCGCCGCGCTGAGCGCGCTCGAGCGCACGCTCGCGGCGCCCGAGCGCTTCGATCCCGCGACGGCGGACCGGCGGTTCCGGCTGCACGGCTCGGACTACTTCTCGACCCTTCTCATGCCGCCGCTGGCGCAGGTCGTCGCGGCGGCGGCGCCGGGTGTCGTGCTGCAGCTCCTCGACGCGACCGGCGGCCCCGAGGTCCACCTGGCCGCGGGGACGGTCGACCTCTGCTTCGACATCGACCGCCCGATGCCGGAGTGGGTCGACGGCGAGGTCCTCTACGGCACCCACCTGGTCGGCGTGGCGGCGAGCGGCCACCCCGAGCTCGCTTAGGTCGCGCTGGGGGCGACGCTGCCGGCGCCGCTCATCGCCCGCTTGCGCCATGCCATCGTCGCGGGCGACGGCGCGGTGCGCGGCACGCTCGACGCGGCGCTGGAGGCCGAGGGGCTGCGGCGCCGGGTCGTGCTGACCCTGCCCCACTTTCACGCGGTGGCGCTCGCCGTCGCCGACGGCGCGGTCTTTGCAGCGCTTCCCGTGCACTTCGCGCGCACGGTGGCGCCGCGGCTCGGCCTCGAGCTCTACGAGCTCGGGGTAGCCTCGCCGACGCTGAACGTGAAGATGTACTGGCACGCGCGGCTGCGCGACGATCCCGGCGGGCGCTGGCTGCGCGACCGGGTGCGGCAGGTCTGCGCCGACATCGTCGCGCGCGAGCCGGCGGGCCATGGCTAGCGGTGCCGCACCACCCGGTCGATCAGCCGAGTCGGCAGCACCCGGCGCATCAGGTCCGCCCCCCAGGTCGCGCGGGTGACGTAGTAGCGCGCCCGCGGTCGCGGGCTCTCCAGCGCCTCGATGAGCCGAGCCGTCACCGCCGCCGGCGGCAGCTGACCGCGGCCCGGGTCGGTCGCATAGAGCCGCGGCAGCAGGCGGGCGGCGTAGGCGTCGCGGTGCGCCGAGGCGCGCCAGTCGACGTGCCGCTCGAAATGCGGGATCGAGTTGCGGCGGAACGGCGTCGCGATCGGTCCGGGCTCGATCAGCACGACATGCACGCCCGAGCCCGCGAGCTCGATGCGCAGCGCGTCGGTGATCCCCTCGAGCGCGAACTTGGTGGCGACATAGGCGCCGCGCCACGGCGCCGCGACCAGGCCGAGGATCGACGACGTCATGACGATCCGCCCGCTTCCCGCCCGGCGCATCGCCGGCAGCAGCCGGTTGGTGAGGTCGATCTGGCCGAAGAGGTTGGTCTCGAAGATCTCGCGCAGCGCCGCGCGCGGCAGGTCCTCGACCGCGCCGGGCGTGGCGAAGGCCGCGTTGTTGAAGAGGGCGTCGAGGTGGCCGCCGGTGCGCTCGACAGCCTCAGCGGCGGCCGCGGCGACGCTCGCCTCGGAGGCGAGGTCGAGCGCCAGCGTGACGAAGCCCTCGGCCTCGAGCCGCGCCCGGTCCTCGGGCGCCCGGCAGGCGGCAAGCACCTGCCAGCCGCGGCCGGCGAGCGTCCGGGCGGCATCGAGCCCGATGCCCGAGGAGGCACCGGTGACGAGGATCGAGCCGGCCATGACGCACTCTCTCGCGCTCCGCGGGCGACTGTCGCCGCCGCCGGGGTGCCGGTCAAGCGCGTGGCGCGGCACGCCCGAGCCGCACCGCGCACGAATCCGGCGCGTCCTTCTTGTAACTGGCGTAATCTGGTTAACAGCTCAGCTTGCGGCACGGCTGCCTTTGCGCTATGCAATTCTGGGGGTTGTGTCGGCTTGACGTCGACAGAAGGGTGAGTACCAGAGTAAATGCGTTCGATTCGGCAAGTATCCTCGGGCTCGAGGCCTTCGGTCTACCAGAAGCGTGCATCCTACGACGTGAGAGGCGTTTCGGTTCTCTCGATCTCGGCCAGGCATGTGACTGCCCAGAGCTTCGGGCGATCGGTGGCGGAGGCTGCAGACGCCGATGCCTAGATATGATCTGGACCGGAACGACTATCTCCGCAGGATGGGTCGGCGACACCGCTGGGCGTGGCGGATGGCGCGGATCCGCAAGCGGCTGTCCGGTTCGGACCGGCCGCTGCTGAATGACGTCTACGACCGCACGTTTCGCAGCGACCTCGAGGCGGTCACCTATCACTATGCGGTGAAGAACGATCACCTGCCCGATTTCGAGAACCCGCGCTGGGTCAACGAGAAGATCCGCTGGCAGTTCATCCACCACCCGAACCCGTTGATGACGCTGGCGTCCGACAAGGTCGGCGTCCGCGACTACCTGAAGCTCAAGGGCGCCGAGATCCGCCCGCCCGAGCTCTATGGCGTGTTCACCGACGGCGCCGAGCTCGCGAGCGCCGACCTGCCGCAGCGCTTCGTGCTGAAGTCGGCCTTCGGCTGCGGGCAGAATCATTTCATCGACGAGGCGCAGCCGATTCGCCGCCGCGCCATCGCCGACCGGCTCGCGAGCCTGAGCGCGTGGGATCACTGGCGGCTGCTTGCGGAGCTGCACTACCGCGGCATTCCGAAACGCTGGCTGGCGGAGGAGAACGTCGGCCCGGCGGCGAGCATCCGCGAGTACAAGTTCTACTGCCTGCACGGCCAGCCGATCTTCGTGCTCTACATCACCGATCGGGTGTCGGGCCGGTTCCGGCACGCGCTCTACGACCTCAACTGGGGCCGCGTGGACTTCCACTGGAGCGGCCACCCGGAATCGGCGGAGCGCGTCGCCCGGCCCGCGGCCTTCGAGCTGATGGTCGCCGAGGCGAAGCGGCTGTCGGAGGACTTCCTGCACGTGCGTGTCGATTTCCTCGAGCAGGGCGGCCGCGTCTTCTTCTCCGAGCTGACCTTCTCCGGCGGCGGCGCGCGCAATCCGTTCGTGCCGCAGCTGAAGAACGAGGTGCTCGGCGAGATGCTCGACCTCGGCCGCGCCGACGAGATCCTGCAGCGCGGCCGCGCGATCGCCGCGGCACTGACGGCCGGGCCTGACCGGGCGGTCGAGACGCCGATGACGCTGGACCAGGCAAAGCGCGCCTGATAGGCCACATCTATGGTTGATCTTCCCGATGACCCCGACATGGGGGAGGACGGCGGCGGCGCCGCCGCGCTGACCGCCGAGCCGCTGGCGCGCGCGCTGGGCGAGCGCTATCTGACCTATGCCCTCTCGACGATCATGAACCGGGCGCTGCCGGACGCGCGCGACGGGCTGAAGCCGGTGCACCGGCGCATCCTCTACGCGATGCGCGGCCTCCGGCTCGACCCGAACGGCGCCTTCCGCAAGTGCGCGAAGATCGTCGGCGAGGTGATGGGCAACTACCACCCGCACGGCGATCAGGCGATCTACGACGCGCTGGCGCGGCTCGCGCAGGACTTCAACGTCCGCTATCCACTGGTCGACGGCCAGGGCAACTTCGGCAACATCGACGGCGACAACCCAGCCGCCCAGCGCTACACCGAGGCCCGCCTCACCGCGGCGGCGGCGGCGCTGATGGAGGGGCTGGCCGAGGATGCGGTCGACTTCCGCGACAACTACGACGGCTCCGAGCAGGAGCCGGTGGTGCTGCCGGCGGCGTTCCCGAACCTGCTTGCCAACGGCTCCTCCGGCATCGCGGTCGGCATGGCGACCAACATCCCGCCGCACAACCTCGACGAGCTCTGCGCCGCCTGCCTGCAGCTCATCCAGCATCCGAACGCCTCCGACGAGAAGCTGCTCGATTTCGTGCAGGGGCCGGACTTTCCGACCGGCGGCGTCATCATCGAGCCGCGCGCCGCGATCAAGCAGGCCTATTGCACTGGCCGCGGCAGCTTCCGGCTGCGCGCGCGCTGGCGGCAGGAGGACCTCGGCCGCGGCCAGTGGCAGGTCGTCGTCACCGAGATCCCCTACCAGGTGCCCAAGGGCCGGCTGATCGAGCGGCTGGCCGAGCTCATCAACGCGAAGAAGGTGCCGATCCTCGCCGACGTGCGTGACGAGAGCACCGAGGACGTGCGCATCGTGCTCGAGCCCCGCGCGCGCACCGTCGACCCGGTGGTGATGATGGAGATGCTGTTCCGCGCCAGCGACCTCGAGACCCGCTTCGCGATGAACATGAACGTCCTGATCGACGGCCGCACGCCGCAGGTCTCGACGCTGCGCCAGGTGCTGCGCGCCTTCCTCGACCACCGCCGCGCGGTGCTGCTGCGCCGCTCGCGCTTCCGCCTCGCGCGGATCGACGCGCGGCTCGAGGTGCTGGAGGGGCTGCTCGTCGCCTATCTCAACCTCGACCGGGTGATCGAGATCATCCGCACCGAGGACGACCCCAAGGCGGTGATGATCGCCGAGTTCCGCCTGACCGACGTGCAGGCCGAGGCGATCCTCAACATGCGGCTGCGCAACCTGCGCAAGCTCGAGGAGATGGAGATCCGCGCCGAGCGCGACGCCCTGACCGCGGAGCGCGCCGAGCTGGTCGCGCTCCTCGGCTCCGAGGACGCGCAGTGGCGCCGCATCGCCGACGAGATCCGCGCGGCGCGCAAGGCCTTCGGCAAGGACGCCAAGGGCGGTGCGCGCCGCACCAGCTTCGACGATGCGCCCGACGTCGAGGAGGTCTCCTTCGACGCGATGATCGAGAAGGAGCCGATCACCGTCGTCTGCTCCGAGATGGGGTGGATCCGGGCGCTGCGCGGCCGTCTTGACCCCGGCGCCGAGCTGAAGTTCAAGGACGGCGACGGCCCGCGCTTTCTCGTCCACACCGAGACCACCGACCGGCTGCTGCTGTTCGCCTCGAACGGGCGGATGTATACGCTCGCCTGCGCGGGCCTGCCCGGCGGTCGCGGCATGGGCGAGCCAATGCGGCTGATGCTCGATCTGCCGAACGAGGCGCAGCTCGTCGCGCTCTTCGTGCACCGGCCGGGCGAGCGGCTGCTGGTCGCGGCCGAGACCGGCGACGGCTTCCTGCTGCCCGAGGACGAGGCGGTGGCGCAGACCCGCGCCGGCCGGCAGATCCTGAACCTCAAGGACGGCGCGAAGGCCCGCGTCTGCCGCCCCGTCGCCGGCGACCACGTGGCCGTGGTCGGGCAGAACCGCAAGCTCCTGATTTTCCCGCTGGCCGAGCTGCCGGAGATGGGCCGCGGCAAGGGCGTGCGACTGCAGCGCTACAAGGATCGCGACGGCACGCTCTCCGACGCCATCACGTTTGCGCTCGCCGAGGGGCTGTCGTGGAAGGATCCCGCCGGCCGCACGCGCACGGTGACCGAGCTTGCCGACTGGCTCGGCGCGCGGGCGAGCGCCGGGCGCATGGCGCCGCGCGGCTTTCCGGCGAACAACCGCTTCGATTGACGCCCGCAGCGACGGAATCGCCACGATGCGGCGTTGATCGTTGCGAGGAACCGCGCGCTTGCGCGCGGCGTTTTTCTCAAGGTGGGCTGCACCCCACACGAGAGGTGAGATCATGCGATACGCATCCGCCGTGCTGGCGGTGCTTGCCGGCCTGAGCGTCGGGCTCCAGCCGCTGACCGCGGCGGCGCAGGACACGGATTCGCTGCGCTCGGCGGTCGACGCGCAGCGCGCCCAGTCCCCGGACGCCGGAGCGAGCGACACCGAGGCTCCGGAGCCCGTGCTGCGCTCCGACGAGGAGCTGGATCGGCTGGTGGCGCCGGTCGCGCTCTACCCCGACGCGCTGCTGTCGCAGGTGCTGGTGGCCGCCACCTATCCGCTGCAGGTGGTCGAGGCCGACCGGTTCCTCAAGGACGCCGCGTCCGCCTCCGACGCCGACGTGGCCGCGGAGCTGCAGGAGAAGACGTGGGATCCGAGCGTCACCGTGCTCGCCTCCGGCTTCCCCACCGTCATCGAGCGCCTGTCGGAGAACCTCGAGGATACCGAGGCGCTCGGGCAGGCGATGCTCGACCAGGACGAGGACGTCCTCGCCGCGGTGCAGCGCATGCGCGCCCAGGCGAAGGACATGGGCTATCTCGAATCGAACGCGGCGCAGCGCATCGAGGAGGATCCCTCCGGTTCCATCGCCATCGTGCCCTCGGATCCGAAGACGGTCTACGTGCCGACCTACGACCCGCAGACCGTCTACACCACCCGTTCGACCGCCGCGCCGTACGTGGCGCCGGTCAGCACCGGGACGACCGGATCGGGGCTGCAGCCGAACCCGCTCCTGACCGGGGCGCTGGCGTTCGGGGCCGCGCTCCTGGTGCAGGAGTTGTTCGGCAACAACGACGACGACGACAACCACGACGGCTGGGATGACTACTGGAACCGCGACCCGATCGACTGGCGCGACCGGCAGTTCTATCCGCGGCCGCGCTCGGTGCAGGGCTATCACCCGTGGAGCTGGGAACGCGATCGCTACTGGGATCCGTACGGCCGCCGCTGGGACCGCTCCGAGCCGATCGCCGTACGCGCCTATGACGCGGAGCGCCGCGACACGCTCGGCTGGGTGCTGGTGCCGGACCGCGACCGGCCCGAGCCGTGGGTGCGCGGCTTCGGCCGGCCGCCCGAGCCCGACGCCGTCCGTGCCCGCCGCGCCGCCGAGCGGCAGGCGGC
>JBDHSS010000093.1:0-9818 GCA_039808205.1 Paracoccaceae bacterium
GCCGCCGGCACGATCACCGCGAGGTCGGGGTCGCGCGCCCGGAGCCGCGCCGCCACCTCGGCAAAGACCGGGGTCAGCCGGCTCACCTCGCCGTGCCGCGACCCCGGCAACAGGGCCAGCACCCGCTGCCCCGGCGCGATCGCCAGCTCGGCACGCAGCGCCGCCACCTCGGCGGCCGTCGCCTGCGGCGCCGCCGCCACCGGATGGCCGACGAAGTCGCAGGTCATCCCCGCCGCCGTCATGTAGGGCGGCTCGAACGGCAGGAGCGCCAGCACGTGGTCGATCACCTCGGCCATCCGCGCCGCCCGCCCCGGCCGCCAGGCCCAGACCGACGGCGCGACGTAGTGGATGGTCCTGAGGCCCGGCCTGAGCTTCCTCGCCCGCCGCGCCACCCGGAGGCCGAAGTCGGGGCTGTCGATGGTGACGAGCGCGTCCGGCGCCGCGGCCGCCACCGCGTCGCCGGTCTCGCGGATCCGCCGCAGGAGGTTCGGCAGCCGCGGCAGCACCTCGGCGATGCCCATCACGCTCAGCTCGTCCATCGGGAAGCGGCTCGCCAGCCCCTCGGCCGCCATCGCCGCCCCGCCGATGCCCGCGACCTCGAGGCGCGCGCCCTCGAGCGCGCGCAAGCCGGCGAGCAGCGCACCGCCGAGCAGGTCGCCCGACGCCTCCCCGGCGATGAGGAACAGCCGCGTCATGGCCCGACCCGCCGCCGCAGCCGCGGGTCGAGCAAATCGCGCAAGCCGTCGCCCATCAGGTTGAGCCCGAGCACGGTCAGGACGATCGCGAGCCCGGGAAAGAGCGCCAGCCATGGCGCGAAGGCGATCATCGTCTGGCTCTCGGCCAGCATCCGCCCCCACGACGGCGTCGGCGGCTGCGCGCCGAGCCCGACATAGGAGAGCCCCGCCTCGGCCAGGATGCCGAGCGAGAACTGGATCGTCGCCTGCACCACGAGAAGCGCCGCGAGGTTCGGCAGCACGTGCTCGACCGAGATCCGCGCCCGGCCCTTGCCCGCGACCCGCGCCGCCAGGATGAAGTCGCGCGGCCAGATCGCGAGCGCCGCGCCGCGCACCACGCGGGCAAAGACCGGCACGTTGAAGATGCCGATGGCAATGATCGCGTTGACCGCCGACGGCCCGAAGACCGCGGTGATCATGATCGCGATGAGGAGCGAGGGGAACGCGAAGACGAGGTCGTTGCCGCGCATGATCGCCTCGTCGACGAGCGTCCCCGGCCGCGCCGCCGCGACGAGCCCGAGCGGCACGCCGATCGCCAGCCCGATGCCTACGGCGACGAGCGCCACCGCGATCGAGACGCGGGCGCCGACGAGCAGCATCGACAGGACGTCCCGGCCGAAGTGGTCGGTGCCGAGCCAGTGCGCCGCCGACGGCGGCCGGAGCTTCGCGGCGATGTCGAGCGCAGTGACATCGTAGGGCGTCCAGATGAGCGACAGGAGCGCTGCCAGCGCTACCACCGCCACCACCATGCCGCCGAGGACGAGCCCGCGCATCAGCGCCGCCGCAGCCGCGGGTCGACCGCGACATAGGCGAGATCGACGAGGAAGTTGACGAGGATCACCGCGACGACGAGCAGCATGACGACGCTCTTCACCACCATGAGGTCGCGCTGGCTGATCGCCTGGAACACCAGCCGCCCGAGCCCCGGTAAAAAGAAGACGTTCTCGATGATGATGGCGCCGGCGAGCAGGAACGCGAACTGCAGCCCGACGATGGTCAGGACCGGGATCAGCGCGTTGCGCAGCGCGTGCCGGCGCAGCGCCTGGCCGCGGGTCAGCCCCTTGGCGCGGGCGGTGCGCACGAAATCCTCGCCGAGCGTCTCGAGCAGTGCGGAGCGCATCACCCGCGACAGGATCGCCGCCTGCGGCAGCGCCAGCGCCACCGCGGGCAGGATCAGCGCCCTGAGGCCGGGCCAGAGGCCGGCGTCCCAGCCCGGGAAGCCGCCCGCCGACACCCACTTCAGCCGCACCGCGAAGACGAGGACGAGCAGCATCGCGAACCAGAAGTTCGGGATCGCCACGCCGAGCTGCGTCGCCGCCATGATGCCCGCATCGGTCGCCGTCCCCTGCCGCGCCGCGGCCCAGATGCCGATCGGAAACGCCGTCGCGGTCGAGAGCGCCAGCGCGAGGAGCGCCAGCGGCAGCGAGACCTGCAGCCGGTCGAGGACCATGCCAGCGACCGGGGTGCGGTACGCATAGGAGATGCCGAAGTCGCCGTGCAGCATGCCGCCTGTCCAGGCGAGATACCGCGCGAGCGGGCTTGCGTCGAGCCCGAGCTCGGCCCGGAGCGCTGCCACCGTCTCCGGCCGGGCGTTGAGGCCGAGCATGTAGGACGCGGGATCTCCCGGCACCACCTCGAGCATCAGGAAGATCACCGCGCTCGCCACGACGAGGCTGAGCGCCAGCGAGACGAGGCGGCTGCTGGCGTAGCGCAGCATCAGCCGGGCGATCCCGTGCCGGGAGCGGGCGCGCCCAAGGATTTCATACTGGCATGAAACCCTATCGGGCAGTCGCAGGGGCCCCGCAACTGCGGGGAGAAACGACTCTGCGGCGCAACAGCGCCGCACCGCGTGAACGGCCGCAAAGGCGGCTGTTCACAGAGCGCCGGCCGAGCGGGAGCCCTTGCGGCTCCCCGAGGCCGGCGCTTCTCCGAGCCCGCCCGCATCAGTCCGCCCAGTAGACCGCGGTGAGGTCGGTGGCCTGGGTCGGCGAGTTCGGCCACAGCCCGCGCAGCTTCGCGTCGGCGACGCCGGTCTTGGCGAGCTGGAACAGGAAGGCGTTCACGGAGTGCTCGGCCACCCGTTCCTGCGCCGCCTTCAGGATCTCGGTGCGCTCGGTCGCATCGGCGGTGGCGTCGAGCCCCTGCATCAGCGCGCGCATCACCGGGTCGTCATAGCCGAAGTAGTAGTCGGGACGGGCATAGATGCCGATGTCCATCGGCTCGGTGTGGCTGACGATGGTCAGGTCGAAGTCGTGGTTCTTGAACACCTGCTCGAGCCACTGCGCCCATTCGACATTGGCGATCTCAGCGTCGATGCCCACCGCACGCAGCTGCGACGCGACGATCTCGCCGCCGCGCCGGGCATAGGACGGCGGCGGCAGCACCAGCGTGGTCTTGAAGCCGCCCGCCAGCCCCGCCTCGGCGAGAAGCGCCTTCGCCTGCTCGGGGTCGTAGGCCGAGAGCCCGGTCAGATCCTCGTAAGCCGGGTTGTGCGGGGCGAAATGTGAGCCGATCGGCGTGCCGTAGCCGAACATCGCGCCGTCGATGATCGCCTTGCGGTCGATCGCATGCGCCACCGCTTGCCGCACCCGGATGTCATCGAAGGGTTTCTTCCGGTTGTTCATCGCCAGGATCGTCTCGCCCTCGGTCGAGCCGACGATGACCTGAAAGCGCGGGTCGGCGGCGAACTGCGCGAGATTCTCCGGCGCCGGATAGTTCGGGAAGGCGTCGACGTCGCCGGCCATCATCGCGGCATAGGCGGCGGTCGGGTCGGAGATGAACTTGAAGGTCACGCGGTCGAGCTTGGCCGGCGTCCCCCAGTAGTCGGGGTTCCTGACCAGCTCGATGCGGTCGCCCTGCACCCAGCTCGCGAAGCGGAACGGGCCGGTGCCGACGGGTGCGGTCTTGTCGCTGTCGATCGTCGCCGGCGACACGATCACCGCGTCACCCCAGGCGAGGTTCCAGAGCAGCGCCCCCTTCGGCGCGTCGAGGCCGATCTCGACGGTCACGTCGTCGATCGCCGTCACCTCGTTGATGCCGTCGAAGAGCTGCTTCTGCGCATTGGTCGAGTCGGGCGCCATTGCCCGGTCGAAGGAGAAGACCACGTCCTCGGCGGTCAGCGGCGTGCCGTCGTGGAACGTCACCCCCGGGTGCAGGTGGAACACCCAGGAGAGGCCGTCGGGCGCCACCTCCCAGCTTTCGGCCAGCGCCGGCAGCACCTCGCCGTCGGGGCCGAAGCGCGTCAGCCCCTCGAAGACGTTGGCATAGACCACCTCGTCGATCGCCGCGGCCGCGCCCGAGGTCGGGTCGAGCGTCGGCGGCTCGAGCTGCAGGCCCACGACGATGTCGCTCCGCGCCGCCTGCGCCGCAGCGCCGAGCAGCGACAGGCCCACCGCAAGCGCGAGGGTCAGCGTGCGTGTCAAGTTCGAACCTCCACCGGCCGGTTGCTCCCGGGCGCCTCACCCCGCCTCCAGGAGATCGGCCAGCGCGAGGCCCATCACCGTGGCGGCGTCGAGCATGTCCTCGACGGCGACATATTCGTCGGGTTGGTGCGCGAGGTCCAGTATTCCGGGGCCGTAGGCGACGCAGTTCCGGAGCCGGCCGATGCGGTCGACGTGCTTCTGGTCGTAGGTGCCCGGCGAGACCACGTAGTCGGGATCGCGGCCGAAGGTCGCGGTGATGGCGCGGGCGAGCGCCGCGGCGACCGGCGCGACGCGATCAGTCATCGTCGGCAAGACCTCGTGCATGTCGCGCAGCTCGTAGGCGAAGCCGCGGCGGGCGCGGGCGCGCTCGACGGTGGCGCGCACCTCGGCCTTCACCTCGGCGATGTCCTCTTCCATCAGGAAGCGCCGGTCGAGCACCAGCCGGCAGCGGTCGGGCACCACCGGCGCCGGCCAGCCGTCGAAGCCGTCGCGCTCCGGCTCGCCGCCGTGGATCGAGTTGAGGTTGAGCGTCGAGGCCCGCGCCCCCGGCGGCACCACCGGCATTTCGGTGCGGCGGGCGGCGAGAGCCGGGAACAGGCTCGCCTCCATCTCGGCGATGACCGCGGCCATGTGGCGCACGGCGCAGTCGCCAAGGAACGGCATCGAGCCGTGGGCGATGCGACCGAAGGTCTCGAGCTCGGCCCACCAGACGCCGCGGTGGCCGAGGCAGATGCGGTCCTTGCCGAGCGGCTCGGGAATGATGACCGCATCGACCCGGGCGAAACGCCCCTGCCGCGCGAGGAAGGCGACGCCGCCATAACCGCCGCTCTCCTCGTCGGCGGTGCCGGAGATCTCGATCGCCCCGGGAAAGTCCGGGTGGCGGGCGAGGAACGCCTCGACCGCGACGATGGCGGCGGCGAGGCCGCCCTTCATGTCGCAGGTGCCGCGGCCGTAGATCCGGCCTTCCCTGAGATCGGCGGCGAACGGGTCGGTGGTCCAGCCCTGCCCGACCTCGACGACGTCGATGTGGCCGTTGAAGTGGACGCAACGCCCGGGCCGGCCGCCCTCGCGGCGCGCGACGACGTTCCAGCGCGGATACCGCTCGCTGTCGCCGGGCGTTCCCGCGGCGCGGATCAGCTCCGTCGCGAACCCCGACGCCGCAAGCCGGCGGGCGATGAGCTCGCAGATGTCGCGATAGTGCTCGCCCGGCGGGTTCAGCGTCGGGACGCGCACCAGGGCCTGGGTCAGCGCGACGAGGTCGTCCCGTCGCGCGCGGATCTCGGCGGCGATCGCCATGCTCGTTCCTCCCGCCGAGAGCTTCCGGCGCGGGCGGCCGGATGTCCAGTCGGCCCCGGCCGAACGAGGGCGTAGACGTGCTCGCGGCAATGCGCATAGTGTTGGCTGCCGGCATCAGGCCGGCGGCAGCCGTGCGAGAGGGGCGATGGACGCAGGCGCGGGGAACGGCGCGACGAAGGAGCCGCCGATCGCGCTGGACGTCACCTCGATCCACAAGTCCTTCGGCAGCCACGAGGTGCTGAAGGGCATCTCGCTCACCGCGCGCGAGCACGACGTCGTGGCGATCCTCGGCTCGTCCGGCTCGGGCAAGTCGACCTTCCTGCGCTGCATCAACCTGCTCGAGATGCCGAACTCGGGCGAGGTGCGGGTGAAGGGCGAGCTCATCCGCATGACGACGCGCCACGGCGCGCCGGCGCCGGAGGACATGCGCCAGGTCGACCGCATCCGGGCCAAGCTCGCCATGGTGTTCCAGCAGTTCAACCTGTGGCAGCACATGACCGTGCTGGAGAACGTCACCGCTGCACAGGTCCACGTGCTGAAGCGGCCAAAGGCCGAGGCGGTGGCCAAGGCCGAGGCGATGCTCGCCAAGGTCGGCGTTTCCGACAAGCTCGGCCACTACCCGGCCCAGCTCTCCGGCGGCCAGCAGCAGCGCGTCGCCATCGCCCGCGCGCTCGCCATGGACCCGGAGGTCATGCTTTTCGACGAGCCGACCAGCGCGCTCGATCCCGAGCTCGTCAACGAGGTGCTGAAGGTCATGCGCGACCTGGCCGCCGAGGGTCGCACCATGCTCGTCGTCACCCACGAGATGGGCTTCGCGCGCGAGGCGGCGAACAAGCTCCTGTTCCTGCACAAGGGCCTGGTCGAGGAGGCGGGCAACCCCCGCGAGGCGATGGCCAACCCGAAGTCCGAGCGCTTCCGGCAGTTCCTGTCGGGCAGCCTCAAGTGAAGCCGCCGCCGGGCCGGGAGAGCCCGCGGAAACAACAGGGAAAGACGACCATGAGAAAGCTCGCATCCGCCATTGCCGGGGCCGGCGCCCTCCTCCTTCTCGCGCTGCCCGCCGCAGCGCAGACGGCGCTCAAGATCGGCACCGAGGCCGCCTACAAGCCCTTCGCCTGGGTGCTGCCATCGGGCGAGCTGACCGGCTTCGACATCGACATCACCAAGGCGCTCTGCGCCCAGATGCAGGTCGAGTGCCAGATCATCAACCAGTCCTATGACGGGCTGATCCCGGCGCTGGAGGCGAAGAAGATCGATGCGATCATCGCCTCGATGTTCATCACCCCCGAGCGGGAGAAGGCCATCGCCTTCGCCGGGCCCTACTACAGCGTGCCGGCGATCTTCGTGGCGCCGAAAGGGGCGGAAATCGACGTCTCGCCGGCGGGGCTGAAGCGCAAGACGATCGGCGTGCAGCGCGGCTCGACGATGGCCGACTACGTGAAGGCGAAGCTGCCGGGCGCGCGGGTGCAGCTCTACGACACCATCGACGCGGCCAGCCTCGACCTCTCGAGCGGCCGGATCGACGTGCTCTTCGCCGACTCGGGGCCGGTGCTCGACTTCCTCGCCTCGCCCGATGGGGCGAACTTCCAGCAGGTCGGCGACCCGGTCTATGACCCCGAGATCCTCGGCGTCGGCGCGGGCATCGGCGTGCGCAAGGACGACACCGAGCTCAAGCAGAAGTTCAACGAGGCGCTCGCCGCGATCATCGCCTCCGGCGAGTACAAGACCATCAACGACAAGTACCTGCCGGTCGACATCCAGCCGAAGTGAGCTCGGGGCCCGAGGGGCGGCGATGCAGAACCTGATCGACTACTGGCCGCTGCTGATGCAGGGGCTCAAGGTCACCCTGACGCTCGCCGTCTCGACGGTGATCGTCGGGCTGATCCTCGGGATGCTGCTGGCACTCGCCAAGCTGTCGCCGCGCGGCTGGCTGTCGCGGCCGGCCTTCGCGCTCACCGATCTCCTGCGCGGGATCCCCGAGTTCCTGGTGCTGCTCCTCATCTACTACGGCGGCAGCCAGGTGCTCGGCTGGCTGTTCGGCGGCGGCGACGTGAGCCCGTTCCTCGCGGGCCTCATCGCGCTCAGCCTCGTCTTCGGCGCCTATGCCTCCGAGACGTTCCGCGGCGCCTTCAAGTCGGTGCCGAAGGGGCAGATCGAGGCCGGGCGCGCCTATGGCTTCACCGGCTGGCAGTGCTTCCGCTACATCGAGCTGCCGCAGATCTGGAAGGTGGCGATCCCCGGCCTCGGCAACCTGTGGCAAGGCACGGTGAAGGACACGGCGCTCGTTTCGGTGATCGGCCTCGACGACCTGATGCGAAAGGCGAACCAGGCGGCGCAAGGCACGCGCGAGCCGTTCAACTTCTACCTCGCGGCGTCGCTCATCTTCCTCGTCATCACGCTGGTCTCCATGGCGCTGATCGCGGCGGCCGAGCGGCGGGCGCGGCGCGGACAGGCGGGGCGCTGAGATGGCGGTGCTGACCGACCTCCTCACCAACTACTGGATCGACTTCGCGCTCGGCACCTGGCTGACGGTGCAGCTCGTGGTGATCGCCGCGATCTGCGGCTTTCTCATCGCGGTGCCGGTGGCGCTCGGGCGGCTGTCGAAGAACCCGCTGGTCCGCGGGCTGACCACCGCCTACTCGCTGTTCTTCCGCGGCACGCCGCTTCTCGTGCAGATCTTCCTCGTCTATTTCGGGCTCGGCCAGTTCGGCTTCGTGCGCGACTCGGTGCTGTGGCCCCTCTTGCGCGAGGCCTACGTCTGCGCGCTCATCACCTTCTCGCTGAACACCGCCGCCTATTCCGGCGAGATCCTGCGCGGCGGCATCATCGCCGTGCCGCCCGGCGAGGTCGAGGCAGCCAAGGCTGCGGGCATGTCGAGCTTCCAGACCTATCGGCTGGTGATCCTGCCCCGCGCGCTCGCCATCGCGCTGCCGGCCTACTCGAACGAGGTCATCATCCTGATGAAGGGCACGGCGCTTGCCTCGACCATCACGCTCCTCGAGCTGATGGGCAGCGCCCAGTACGTCGCCTCCTCGACCTACCAGCCGATCCTGGTCTTCGGCGTGGCGGGCGTGATCTACTACCTGCTGACGCTTATCATCAGCCGGCTCTTCGCCTGGCTCGAAGGGCGCTACACCCGCTACATGCGGCTGGCGCGCTGAGGCGCGTGCCGGGGGCTCACTCGAGCCTGTAGTCGCGGGTCGCCTCCGGGTCGTCGGTCGACCGGGGCAGCCGGGCGAGCTCGTCCCAGAGCGCCGGCGGGATCGGCCATTCCGCCCATGCGAAGGTCTCCTGCACCCGCTCGGGTCGGGTGACGCCGCAGATCGTCGCGGTGATCCGCGGGTCGCGCAGCGAGAACTGCAGCGCGGCTGCGCCCGGCGGCACCCCGTGGCGGGCGCAAACCTCCTCGACCCGGCGCACCGGCGCCTGCGTCGCCGCCGTCGGCTCCTGATAGGCATAGCGGGCGTTGGCCGCACCCTTGGCCAGCATGCCGCTCGCGTACGGGGCGGCGTTGAAGACGGCGATGCCGAGCTCGACCGCGAGGTCGAGCAGCGGGTCGGCGTTCCGGTTGACCAGCGTCATGCGGTTGTGGGTGATGATCGCGTCGAACTCCCAGGCGCCGAGAAGTGGCATCATTACGTCGACGCGCCCCGCCGCCAGGCCGACGGCGCGGGTCAGGCCTTCGTCACGCATGGCGAAGAGCGCCTCGATCGCGCCGGGCACCTCGGCCGGATCGGCGGCGTACTCGGGATCGTGCAGGTGCAGGATGTCAACGCGGTCGACGCCGAGGGCAGTGAGGCTCTCCTCGAGCGAGCGCCGCGCCCGGTCGGCATCGAAGCGGTTGGTCACCGGATCGCGGTCGAGCTTGGTCATCAGCGTGCGCCCGGCCGGCCAGCCGCCGAGCTCGGCGATCACCCGGCCGATGCGCGCCTCGCTGCGGCCCATGCCGTAGAGGCGCGAGGTGTCGAGAAAGCCGTCGGGCAGCGCCAGCACCGCGCGGATCGTCGCCAGTGCGCGCTCCTCGTCGACGTCGTAGCCGTAGGTGTCGGGCATGCCGCCGAGGCCCGAGCTGCCGAAGGCGATCCGCGGCACCCGGATCCCTGCCTTGCCGATCTCCGCCATCATCGTCCCTCCCCGTCGGCTGCTTTTCGGCGAAGCCTTACGGCTTCGCGCGAGCAGCGCAAGCGCCGGAGGATCGGGCGGTCACTGGCCCTGCAGTCGCTTCAGCAGGATCTGCTCGACCTCCTGCACCTGCGCCTGCGGATCGAAGGGGACGTACGGGTTTTCCGGCGCGACCGAAACCGGCGCATCGGCCGCGGCACTGGCGCGCGGCGTCGCGGCACGGCTCGCGCGCCGCCCGCCGCCGGCT
>JBDHSS010000094.1:0-9676 GCA_039808205.1 Paracoccaceae bacterium
CAGATCGCCTGCTGGAAGGCGGCGCCGGCGCTCGCCTGCGGCAATGCGATGATCTTCAAACCGTCGGAGCTGACGCCGCTCGGCGCGCTCAAGCTCGGCGAGATCCTCGCGGAAGCGGGCCTCCCCGCCGGCGTCTTCAACGTGGTGCAGGGCGGCGGTGCCGTCGGCGCTGCCCTGTCGGCGCATCCGGCGATCGGCAAGATCTCGGTCACGGGCTCGGTCCCGACCGGGCGCAAGGTCTATGCCGCCGCGGCCGAGGCGCTGAAGCCGGTGACGCTCGAGCTCGGCGGCAAGTCGCCGCTCCTCGTCTTCGACGACGCCAGCCTCGACGACGCGGTCGGCGGCGCGATGCTCGGCAACTTCTACTCCGCCGGCCAGGTCTGCTCGAACGCGACGCGGGTCTTCGTCCAGCGCGGCGTCCACGACGCCTTCCTCGACCGGCTCGTCGCCCGCACCGAGCGCATCGTCCTCGGCGACCCGATGGATCCGGGCGTGACCATGGGCCCGCTGATCTCGCCGGCACAGGGCGAGCGCGTGCTCGACCTCATCGCCCGCGGCACCGCCGAGGGCGCGCGCCTCGTCACCGGCGGCGCCCGCGCCCGCATCCAGGGCTTCGAGGGCGGCGTCTTCGTGCAGCCGACGGTGTTCGCCGACGTCGCCGATCACATGACGATCGCGCGGGAGGAGATCTTCGGCCCGGTGATGAGCGTCCTCGCCTTCGACCGCGAGGACGAGGCGATCGCGCGGGCGAACGCCACGCCCTACGGCCTCGCCGCCGGCGTCTTCACCCGCGACCTCGCCCGCGCGCACCGGGTGGTGGCGCGGCTCGACGCCGGCACCACCTGGATCAACGCCTACAACCTGACGCCGGTCGAGGCGCCGTTCGGCGGCGTCAAGGCCTCGGGCCTCGGCCGCGAGAACGGCCGCGCCGCGCTCGAGCACTGGAGCCGGGTGAAGTCCGTCTACGTCGCAACCGGCCCGGTCGAGGCGCCGTTCTGATGCCCGCCTCCCTCCACCCTTTCCCTTCCCTATCGGGCAGGTTCCCCCGCCCCTCGGGGGCGGGGGGAAGGGGGGTGGGGGAGACCCGCGCGCAACGGCGCGCGAGGGGCCCCGCGCTTGCGCGGGGAGACCGACCGCCTGCGCGCAAAGGCGCGCAGCCCGCCAAACCCGTCGCATGGAACGCGCGAGCCCGGCCCTGTCGCCGACACCTGTCACGAGGACCACGCCCATGATCACCATCCACGGCCGCGCCAGCTCGCTCAACGTGCAGGTGGTGATGTGGACGCTGGCCGAGCTCGGTCTGGCGTGCGACCGCCGCGACGCAGGCTTCGGCTTCGGCGGCACCGACACGCCGGAGTTCCTGGCGATGAATCCGAACGGCCTGGTGCCGGTGCTCGTCGACGACCACGTGACGCTCTTCGAGAGCGCGGCGATCCTGCGCTACCTCGCCGCGCGCCACGGCCGCTTTCCGTTCTGGCCCGAGGATCCGGTGGCGCGCGCGCCGGTCGACATGTGGGCGGAATGGGCGAAGACGACCCTGCAGCCGAGCTTCCTGCGCCCGGTGTTCTTCCCCGCGCTGGCTGGCCGGGCGATCGAGCCCGAGGCGCGCGCCGCCTTCGAGCGCAACCTCGACATCCTCGAGGCGCGGATCGGCGGCGGGCCCTGGCTCCTGGGTGCCGACCTCACCGCCGCCGACATCGAGGCCGGGGTCGCGCTCTACCGCTACTTCACCGTCGATCTCGACCGGCGCGACCGCCCGCGGCTCGCCGCCTATTACGCGCGGCTGCGCGCGCGGCCGGCCTACGCCGAGCACGTCATGATCGGCTACGACCTCCTCAAGCAGATGATCTCCTGATGGAAGCGGACTTCGTCATCATCGGCTCCGGCTCGGCCGGCTCCGCCCTCGCCTACCGGCTCGGCGAGGCCGGGCACTCGGTCCTCGTCGTCGAGTACGGCGGCACCGACTGGGGGCCGTTCATCCAGATGCCGGCCGCGCTCTCCTATCCGATGAACATGGCGCGCTACGACTGGGGGTTTCACACCGAACCCGAGCCGCACCTCGGCGGGCGGCGGCTCGCGACGCCGCGCGGCAAGGTGCTCGGCGGGTCGTCGTCGATCAACGGCATGGTCTACGTGCGCGGCCACCCGCGGGACTTCGACACCTGGGCGGAGATGGGCGCCCTCGGCTGGGCCTGGGCCGACGTCGCCCCCTACTTCATCCGCATGGAGAACTGGCACGGCGGGCATTCCGACTGGCGCGGCGACGCCGGGCCGCTGCACGTCACCCGCGGGCCGCGCAAGAACCCGCTCTATCACAGTTTCGTCGAGGCCGGCGCGCAGGCGGGCTTCGAGCTCACCTACGACTACAACGGCGCCAAGCAGGAAGGCTTCGGCCCGATGGAGCAGACCGTGTGGCGCGGCCGGCGCTGGTCGGCGGCCAACGCCTACCTGCGCCCGGCGCTGGCGCGCAAGACCGTCGGCGTGGTCAGCGGCCTCGCGACGCGCATCGTCATCGCCGACGGGCGCGCCACCGGCGTCGAGATCGCCCAGGGCGCGACGCGGCGGGTGATCGCCGCCCGCCGCGAGGTGATCGTCGCCGCCTCGTCGATCAACACGCCGAAGCTCCTGATGCTGTCGGGGATCGGCCCGGCGTCGCATCTGGCCGAGCACGGCATTCCGCTCGTCGCCGACCGCCCGGGGGTGGGCGCGAACCTCCAGGACCACCTCGAGCTCTACATCCAGATGCGGAGCCTGAAGCCGGTCACGCTCTACAGCCAGTACAACTACCCGGCGATGCTGCGCATCGGCCTGCAGTGGCTGCTCGCCAAGGCCGGCCTCGGCACCTCGAACCAGTTCGAATCGGCGGCGTTCCTGCGCTCGGGCCCCGGCGTCGCGTATCCCGACATCCAGTATCACTTCCTGCCGCTCGCCGTGCGCTACGACGGCCGCTCGGCGGTGAAGGGCCACGGCTTCCAGGCGCACGTCGGGCCGATGCGCTCGCCGTCGCGCGGCACGGTGCGGCTGAAGAGCGCCGATCCGGCCACGGCACCGGCGATCCGCTTCAACTACATGGCGACCGAGCAGGACTGGATCGACTTCCGCCGCTGCATTCGCCTCACCCGCGAGATCTTCGCGCAACCAGCCTTCGCGCCCTACGCCGGCGACGAGATCCAGCCCGGCGCCGCGGTGCAGAGCGACGACGAGCTCGACGCCTTCGTCCGCGCGCATGTCGAGAGCGCCTTCCACCCCTGCGGCACCGCGCGGCTCGGCCGCCGCGACGACCCGATGGCGGTGATCGACCCGGAGTGCCGGGTGATCGGCGTCGACGGGCTGCGGGTGGCGGACAGCTCGATCTTTCCGCGCATCACCAACGGCAACCTGAACGCGCCGTCGATCATGGTCGGCGAGAAGGCCGCCGACCACATCCTCGGCCGGAGGCTGCCCGCCTCCAACCTCGAGCCGTGGATCAGCCCGCGCTGGCAGACCTCGGACCGCTAGGCGGGTCGGGATCTGCCCGTCCCGTCGCCGACAGTTTTAGCCGATTCACGAACATTTAAAGAACGTGGCGTTAGGTCGGCGTCACCCCTCGTTTCCAGACCAGTTCGGAGTACCCCGCCATGCACCCGCTTCTCCCGATCGACGCGTTCAAGCTGGCGGCGGCCGAGCCGGTGGCCGGCATGGTGGCCAGCCGGGTCGAGGCGGGCGCGCGGCTGCGCTTCTCGGTGGCGCAGGCGCTGGCGCAGGGCCGCTTGGGCTTCCACTTCCAGCCGGTGGTGCGCGCCGGCAATCCGCGCTTCCCGGCGTTCTTCGAGATGCTGGCGCGGCTCAGGCTGCCCGACGGGCGGCTGCTGCCCGCGGGCGCGTTCATGCCGGCGGTGGAGACGGGCGAGCTCGGCCGCGCCATCGACCGGCTCGGGCTCGAGCATGCGCTCCGCGCGCTCGCCGCCGACCCGCGGCTCCGGTTGTCGCTCAACCTCTCGCCGCGCTCGATGGGCGACGAGGGCTGGCTCGCGCTCCTCGCCGCGGCGGCGCGCGGCGGCAGCGGCATCTGCGGCCGGCTGATCCTCGAGATCACCGAGGATGCCGCCCTCGATGACGTCGCCCAGACCGTCGACTTCATGAACCACGTCCGCCGCGCCGGCTGCGCCTTCGCGCTCGATGACTTCGGCGCCGGCGCGACCAGCTTCCGCTACTTCCGCGACTTCCGCTTCGACATCGTCAAGATCGACGGCAGCTTCATCCGCGGCATCCACGCCGCACCCGACGCGCAGGTGCTCGTCGAGTGCCTGCAAGGCGTCGCGCGCCATTTCGAGATGATGACCGTCGCCGAGCAGGTCGAGTGCGAGGCCGACGCCGCTTTCCTGCGCGACCGTGGCATCGACTGCCTGCAGGGCTGGCTCTACGGCCGGCCGTCGCCGGTCGCGGCGCTGCCCGAGGCGGACGAGCGGGTGCTGCGGGCCGGATAGGCCCCCGGCCTCCCCCTCAGCCTTCCTTCACGAGCTTGGCGAGCTGCGCCTGCATCGTGGCGAGCTGCTCCTTCAGCTCCTCGAGCTCGATGTCCTTGCGCGGCGCCTTGGCGCCTTTCGGCGCCATGCCGGTGGCGAAGGGCGCGAACATCTTCAGCGCGTTCTCGAACCACTCCATGTTGGAGCGCGCCAAGGCCTCGAAGTTGGCGAGCGCGGGATTGGCCTCGAACGCCTGCCGCACCTGCTCGCGCATGGCCTCCTGGTTGCGCGCGAACGTTTCCATCGACGCCTCGAGATAGCCCGGCACGAAACCCTGGAGCGAATCGCCATAAAGGCGAATCAACTGCCGGAGGAAGGCCGACGGCAGCATGGTCTGGCCCTTCGCCTCCTCCTCGAAGATGATCTGCGCCAGGACGCCGCGGGTGATGTCCTCGCCGGTCTTGGCGTCGTTCACCACGAAGTCCTGGCCGTCGCGCACCATCTGCGCGAGATGGTCGAGCGTGACGTAGGTCGACTTGGCGGTGTTGTAGAGCCGGCGATTGGCGTACTTCTTGATGATGATCGGCTCGCCGGCGTTTTCCGTCTTCTCGGCCACGCGCATCTCCCATAGTGAATGTGCCTCTCGCGCCGGTGAAGCTTACCGTCGGCCGCGAGGGGCGGAAAGGGCATTCTCGCAGCTGCGAGAAGCGGACGGGGCCGGAACCGGGGGCGAGGAATGGGCGCAAGCGACGGGGATAGCCGGAACGAGGCTCGGGGCGCGCCCGACGCCGCGGCGGCGGACGCCGCGCCGCGGCAGGCCTCCGACGAGGCGGCACGGGCGCGCGCCTATCTCGACCTCTGGGAGCGCCATCTCGTGCATCTCGCGATCCACGGCCGTCTCGCGCCGGCGAGCGGGGCCGCCCGGCGCCCGTGATGCCGGCGGCGCCGCACCGGGTCGGCCAGCCGAGCCCGCTGATCTTCCACCTCGGCGTCGCGCTCAATGCCTACGGGCAGGCGCTGCTGATGGCGCCGCGCGCCGACAGCGCGAGCTTTCCCTGGATCGACGGCCTCGGCACCGAGCGCGCGGGCTTTGCCGATCTCGACCAGATCGAGGTCGCCGCGGAGATCGCCGCACGCCTTGCCGCCACCCTCCGCGGCATCGAGATCTGGCAGGCCCACCCCTACCGCCGCAGCCTGCCCGATGCGCCCGCGGTCTGGAGCGACGGCTGCTCGCGGCTGCGCGACTTCGGTGCGGTGGCGGAGGCGACCCGCCCCGACGGGTCGGTCGTCCTCGTGGTGCCGAGCCTCATCAACCGGCCCTACATCCTCGACCTCGTCGCCGGCCGGTCGCTGCTGCGCTGGCTGGCGGCGCAGGGCTTGCGGCCGCTGCTCATGGACTGGGGCGAGCCCGGGCCAGCCGAGGCGGGCTTCGGCCTCGACGACTACGGCGCGCGCCGCCTGGTCCCGGCGCTGGCGGCGGCGCGGGCACTCGCCGGAGGGCCGGTGCCGGTCATCGGCTACTGCATGGGCGGCACGCTCGCCGTCGGCCTCGCCGCGCTGCTGCCCGAGGACGTGCGCGCGCTGGTGACGATCGGCGCGCCCTGGGACTTCTCGGCCGGCTTCGGCATCGCCGGCGCCATGCGCACGCTGATCCGCTCGCGCGAGGGGCGGCGGGCCGATGCGCTGCTCGAGAACCTGGGCGCCGCCTTCGGCATGGTGCCGGTGTCGCTGTTCCAGACGCTCTTCGCCATGCTGAACCCGATGCAGGCGGCGCTGAAGTTCCAGAAGCTCGCCGAGCTCGACCCGCACGGCGCCGCCGCCCGGCTCTTCGTCGCGCTCGAGGACTGGGTGGCCGACGGCGTGCCGATGCCGGCGGGGGCGGCGCGCGACCTGCTGGTCGGCTGGCAGGTCCGCAACTTGACCGCGCGCGGCAGCTGGCGCTTCCTCGGGGCGCGCGTCGATCCCGCGCGCATCCGGGCGCCGGCGCTGATCGTCAGCGGCGCCACCGACTCGATCGCGCCGCCCGCTCTGGTGCGGCCGCTCGCAGCGGCGCTGCCGAGCGCAAAGGTGCGGGTGGCGCGCACCGGCCACGTCGGAATGATCGTCGGCAGCGCCGCGCGAAGCGCGGTCTGGCGCCCGCTCGCGGAATTCCTTGCGACGCATGGCGGTTGAGCCCGCGCGTTCCATGTGCCACGAGGGGGGAATGCCTGACGCGGCGGCGACGATTCGACCAGTGCCATGCCGCCGCAGAAACCGGACCTTCGCGTCCGGCCGCCATGGAGGGGGAACATGACTGACATCGTAATTGCCTCGGCCGCACGCACGGCGGTCGGAAGCTTCAGCGGCGCCTTCGCCGCCGTGCCCGCGCACGAGCTCGGCGCCGCGGCGATCACCGCGGCGCTGGAGCGGGCGGGCGTCGCGAAGGAGGACGTGTCGGAAACCATCCTCGGCCAGGTGCTGACGGCGGCGCAGGGCCAGAACCCGGCGCGCCAGGCGCACATCGCGGCCGGGCTGCCGATGCAGAGCGCGGCCTGGGGGCTCAACCAGGTGTGCGGCTCGGGCCTGCGCGCCGTGGCGCTCGGCGCCCAGCACATCGCGCTCGGCGACGACACGATCGTCGTCGCCGGCGGGCAGGAGAGCATGTCGCTGTCGGCGCACGCCGCGAACCTGCGCACCGGGCAGAAGATGGGCGACATGAAGTTCATCGACACGATGATCAAGGACGGCCTCTGGGACGCCTTCAACGGCTACCACATGGGCACCACCGCCGAGAACGTCGCGACCAAGTGGCAGCTGACCCGCGAGGAGCAGGACGCGTTCGCGCTCGCCAGCCAGAACAAGGCCGAGGCGGCGCAGAAGGCCGGCAAGTTCAAGGACGAGATCGCGCCCTTCACCGTCAAGACCCGCAAGGGCGAGGTCGTGGTCGACAGCGACGAGTACATCCGCCACGGCGCCACCATCGAGGCGATGCAGAAGCTGAAGCCCGCGTTCTCCAAGGACGGCACGGTCACCGCCGGCAACGCCTCGGGCCTCAACGACGGTGCCGCCGTCGTCGTGCTGATGACCGCGGACGAGGCAAAGAAGCGCGGGATCGAGCCGCTCGCCCGGATCGCCTCGTGGGCGACCGCCGGCGTCGATCCGGCGATCATGGGCACCGGTCCGATCCCCGCCTCGCGCAAGGCGCTCGAGAAGGCCGGCTGGAAGGTCTCCGACCTCGACCTCGTCGAGGCCAACGAGGCCTTTGCCGCGCAGGCGCTCGCGGTCAACAAGGACATGGGCTGGGACCCGTCGATCGTGAACGTCAACGGCGGCGCCATCGCCATCGGCCACCCGATCGGCGCCTCCGGTGCGCGCATCCTCAACACGCTGCTGTTCGAGATGAAGCGGCGTGACGCGAAGAAGGGCCTCGCCACGCTCTGCATCGGCGGCGGCATGGGCATCGCGCTCTGCGTCGAGCGGCCGTAAGGACCGGCAACCTCGCGCCGGGCGGCAGCGGCCGGCGCAAGAGCAAAGACTTCAACATCCTTGCAAGGGGGACGACATGGGACGAGTGGCACTGGTCACGGGCGGCTCGCGCGGTATCGGCGCGGCGATCTCGACGGCGCTGAAGGCCGCCGGCTACACCGTCGCGGCGAACTACGCCGGCAACGACGAGGCGGCGAAGAAGTTCACCGACGAGACCGGGATCAAGACCTACAAGTGGTCGGTCGCCGACTACGACGCCTGCGAAGCGGGCATCAAGCAGGTCGAGGCCGACCTCGGCCCGGTCGACGTGCTCGTCAACAATGCCGGCATCACCCGCGACTCGATGTTCCACAAGATGACCCCGCAGCAGTGGAAGGAGGTCATCGACACCAACCTCTCCGGCGTCTTCAACATGACCCACCCGGTCTGGAACGGCATGCGCGAGCGCAAGTTCGGCCGCATCGTCAACATCTCCTCGGTCAACGGCCAGAAGGGCCAGGCCGGCCAGGCCAACTACTCGGCGGCCAAGGCCGGCGACATCGGCTTCACCCGCGCGCTGGCGCAGGAAGGCGCGCGCGCCGGGATCACCGTGAACGTCATCGCGCCGGGCTACATCGCGACCGAGATGGTCCGCGCCATCGACGAGAAGGTGCTGAAGGAGCGGATCATCCCGCAGATCCCGGTCGGCCGCCTCGGCGAGCCGGAGGAGATCGCGCGGATCGTGGTGTTCCTCGCGTCGGACGACGCGGGCTTCATCACCGGCTCGACGATCTCGGCGAACGGCGCGCAGTTCTTCTCCTGACGCCTCCCCAGCAACGGGTGCCGCCCCGAAGGGCGGCAACCCACTGGGCGGGCCAGGCTCAGGCCGCCCGCGCGTGCCGACCCTCCTCGACCTCCTCGATGGTCTTGGCGATGAAGGCCGGCAGATCGCCCGGATTGCGCGACGTCACGATTCCCTCGTCGACCACCACCTCGGCGTCGCGCCAGCGGCCGCCGGCATTGATGACGTCGGTGCGGATCGACGGGTACGACGTGACCTCCCGCCCGCGCAGCACGTCGGCCTCGACCAGCATCCACGGACCGTGGCAGATCGCGGCGATCGGCTTGCCGGTCGCGGCGAAGGCGCGCACGAAGGCGACGGCCTTGGGCTCCAGCCGCAGCTTGTCGGGGTTGATCTGGCCGCCCGGCAGCACCAGGGCATCGTAGTCGTCGGGGCGCGCCGCGTCGAGCGGCCGGTCGACCGGTACGCTGTCGCTCCAGTCGCCGTCGCGCCAGCCGCGGATCTCGCCGGCCTTCGGCGAGACGACCTCGACCTTGGCACCGGCGCGGCGCAGCGCCTCGAGCGGCTCGCGCAGTTCGGAGCGCTCGTAGCCGTCGGTCGCGAGGATGGCGATGCGGGCTTCGGTGATCTTGGGCATGGAATGCCTCCTTTCAGTCCGAACAGAACCGCCCGGCCCCGGGTGGGTTCCGGCATCGGGCAGTAACCATCTCGAACCTTGAGAAAACCGGGGCTGTCCCCTACATTAGGCCTGCCGGCGCCGGGCACTCAGGCGCGACCGCAAGGAGGAGTCGAACCTGACTCATACCGTCTCGGTGGCTCCGGCCACCTCCCCGGCGGAGGCTTTCGCACCCCCGAGGGGACGTCGCGACAGCAGCGCGCTGCTGTCCGCCATTCTGGCCTCGCTCGAAGACGACAAGGCCGAGGACATCGTCACCATCCCGCTCGCAGGCAAGTCCGAGATGGCCGATCACATGGTGATCGCCAG